>JACMKO010000020.1 GCA_014380065.1 Leptolyngbya sp. ES-bin-22
AACCGTTGAGGTTAATTGCTACGCGAGCAATCCGTCCGGTCGCATCGGTCGGACCAGGTGTGCCAACACCAATCGCGATTGCCTGCTGTTCTGGGTCAATTTGGGCAATCGCTGCGACCATTGTCACCAACACAGCGTCAGGTGTAGCTGGATGCGGCGTTGGTACGGTTAACGCCTGTAAGCAGCGACCATCCTGGTTGAATCGTCCCAATTTGATGGCGCTGCCACCCAGATCAATCCCCAATACTTGTCCTAGTGTCTGCCCTAGAGATTGAGTATGCAGGTTAATTTCAGCAGCAACCGGATCGATACCCATACAGCAGTCCTAAATGTGTGAACAAAACTCGAGTTTTTAGCCATCAGTGTCCGGCTAACCGCTTTGAGCAGAACCATCTCACGAATCGGCTCGGCTCAGCCAAGCAGAACGTTTTGAAAGAGCGATCGCATTTTAGTTGCGTCAACGTAAGCCTCTAGTAAAACTGATCGGCTAGTCAGCAATTCTAAAGGACTTGAGGAAGGTTTTAAATTCGCGGGCAGATTTTTGATAGCTTGCTTGCTTCTGTACGAGCGCTGCCTTGGGGATCTCGCCATCTTTAAATTGTTTTTGTGCCAGTGCCAGCTCCAGCTTTTTAATCTCGTAATCCTGCTTTTTCAATGTCCCTGTAACGGCTCCAGCCCAATTGTGAGCGCGCATCTGAGTGCCTGGATTCGTACGATCGTTCCCTGCTACTGCTGATTTACCTCGGTTTATCGGCTGTGAGGTGGTGGCGGTACGGGCGTTTGCCAATGCTTGATCGATTTGTTTCACGCGATCGAGAGACTTGTCCACTGAGAAGCGTCGATTCAGCGTTTCATGCGTCTCGGTCGCAGAGGGGCTGGGACGATCGAGGAGCGCATCCACTGATTCAGCCGCCGACTTTGCGTTGGCAGACGATTGAGACGGCGCAAGCGGCGGTTGTAGTAAGGGAGCAGCCAACGATAACGCATCAGTACCTGACTCCGCGTTGATCGCTTGTTGAGTCGTGGGCTGTAATAGACCAATCATAGCGAGTACCAGGGTCATGCAGCTCGCTGTGACCAGGAGAGAAGCTTTAAGTCTCATCAGAATCTTAGTGGTAGGATGCAGCAAAAACCATTGCTTGAGAGCGTTTTGTCGTGAATAAACGCTCTCTTCTGCGGTTTCATCATGAGCAACAAGCGGTTGTAGATGTGTTGGTCGTGAATCTGTAGTTGCACCCAGAGGCATTGTCAACGCAATTAAGGCAATGGCAAGCAATTATTTAGCATTTATTAAACTTAGTCCTGCCCTTCACAGCTTGTTGGTAAAACGCTTCTAGTGCATCAACGCAGGCACGATCGTCATATAACTGGGCGTGGCGATCGCGCATTTGTGCGACTAGCTGCTCTCTCCAGTGCGGCTCTTGCCCTAAGCGAACGGCGATTTCAATATAGCCTGCCTCAGTTTGAGCGATCGTCTCCGTCACGCCTAGCGCTTGAAGAATGCCGTAGGAATGGCGACCCCGCATAAAGGCACCAGGACAGGTCACAACGGGGAGATCGCAGGCGATCGCCTCCAGTGTGGTATGCCCACCTGACCAGCCAAGACTATCTAAAAAGATGTCCGATCGCTGGTTTAAGTCCCAGTAGCTTGTCTGAGATTGGGGTGGCAACATGACGCAATAGTGGTCGCTGTCGAGTCCAACCTTGGCAAAGGCGCGTTGAAGTCGCTGGTTAAACTGCTCCAGCACATACGCACTGGAGGGACGAGCGATAAAGACAAACTGAGCGTTTGGCACTTGACGGGCGATCGCCGCGAAAAGATAGTCATGCTGCGGCAACAGCTTGCACAACAATTGGCACGCTAGATACACAACCGCATCCTCACGCAAGCCAAAATTAGCCCGCGTCTTCGTGGGTTCTGGTATGACTGGCTGCGCATAGGAAATACCAAGCTTTGGTAGGCAAACTAAGGTCTCAGAGTAGTGTGCCTGAGCATCTTCTGGTTCCATCAAAGCGCTGGATAAAAAATAGTCAACTGTTGGTAATCCAGACGTAATTGGATGTCCCCAGGTAGAACATTGGATGGGTGCTAACCGCAGCCCTGCTAATTGAGTCATAAGTCCCTGCATACCCAGATCAAAAAAGACTAAAATGTGCAGTTGATTCGCTCTAATCTGTTCGCAAATCGTCTCTAAGTCTTGAGGAATCTGATAGAAAATATCGCTATAAGCACGATACTCTTGAGTGAGTTTATCGTAACAATCTCGGACATTGTAAGTGTAAAGCTCAAAAAGATCTGGATTGTGGTGTCGCAACCAGCCAATCATAAGCTTGCCAACCGTATGCTCCCACAAGCAGCCCGAAACGTAGCCCACACGAATTTTCCCACCTGGTTCAAGTGGCGCTAGCGGCAGAAATTGGCTCCACTGAGGATAGTTGGCAGTCATAACTTTATGCACAAACGCCCCGTACTGTTTTTGCAGCTCAAGGTCATTGTGTCCCTGATACGACAACAAAAAGCTAGTGCTTTGTCCAACACCCTCTAACGCTGTTTTATAGTGCTCGGCTGTTACCAGCTCAGTCTGTTGTACTAGCGTAGCGAGTGCTTGCGTGTAGCGCTGACGATGGACTGAAATCTCATCTGGCGTTTGGTAAATTAAGGGCAGCAAGCGCTGGTTCTCAATCTTTAAAGCAATGTTGTTGGGAAATAATTGCGTTGCTTCAGACGCAACTTGAATCGCTTCTTGCAGTTTGCCTACATTTTGTAGCTCTAGCATTAACGCAAGATAGAGACCTGGTTCGTTTGGATACTGGCTTACTCCCTGGCGATAGGCAGCGATCGCCGCGTCTGGTTGATCAACATTTTTGTAACAGGTTGCTAAGGATTGATAGAAACTCACATCACCTGCCTGACCATTGGCAACCCATTGGTAGTGTTCCAGAGCCGCCTCGTACTTTTGCTGTTGATACAAGCGATTGCCGAAAAAGAGAGCCGCTTGCGTTGGGTCTTGCTTTAATTGGTTGGCAAAAGACAGGTTCTCCAGCAGGTCTGGGTCATTGGGACTAAGTTGAAGCGCGGTTTGGTAAGTGGCGATCGCCCCCTCCATCTCATGCTGCGCTAGCAACGCGTTGCCCAAATTGAGGTACGTGCCCGCGTGAGTAGGCTGGAGGGCAATTGCCTGTCGGTAGTGCAACTCTGCCTGATGAGCATCGCCGTGTTCAAGGATCAAATTCCCTAGATTGTTGTAGGCATCAATAAAGGTTGCATCGAGCGCGAGCGCTTGCTGGTAGGTTTGGGCAGCCGCAGCGATGTCACCCATTCTTTCGAGCACCATGCCGAGACTGTAGTGATGAGCGGCGATCGTCGGTTGAAGGGCGATCGCTTGTGAGAGCGCCTTGAACGCATCGTCGTGACGCGCCATCCGATCATAAGTCAGCCCCAGCCCATGCCAGCAGTCTGCTTGCTGATCATCCTGCTGCAACAGCGCCTTAAAAGCTTGCTCGGCTTCTGGAAGCTGTCCTGCCTCTCGTAACCTTGAAGCGTCTTGCAGCGTGAGACCGTCACTCGGCTTTGGGTCAATCGTCGCAGGAAGCTGATACATCGCCTGAATAAAGCCAGGTTTGCTTGCCTTTTGCAGCGTTGCCCAGTCGTAGTGGTGGCTTGCCTGCACATCCCAGCTTAAAATTTGCAGCCCATTCCAGAACGTTGGATCGCCGTTAGCGGGCGTGGGCAGATCTAGCAACAGGCTGCATTGGGGATGAGCCGCGATGAAGTCCCAGTTTGCCTGCTGTACAGGGTCCCAATTGCTGTCATCCACAATGATGAGGGCACGATCGGCGAGAAAGGGTTTTGCCAGCAGCAAGCCCATCAGTTGCGATCGATAATCGTGGGCACCATCGTAAAGGTAAACGCCAATGCGATCGGTCGTATCGAGCGATCGCAAGTCGGCAAAGAACGCCTCAAAATCCTGGTCACAAAAGAAAACCTGCTCGTCTAAGCCAAATGCCGCCAGATTTTGCATCAGCTTGGTCTGATTTTCGTGGTCAAAATCAAACTCTGAAAAGTTGTCGATCGCGTATGCCATGCGATCGGGGTGGTTGAGCAACGCGCCCGTCAACGTTGATCCCTGAAAGCAGCCGACTTCGCAGTACACTTCGCCTGGTTCCATACAGGCAACGGCAAAGTTCAGCAGTTGCAGCACATTAGCAGTAGACATGCCCTGGATATGCTGCAAAACCGCTTGAAACTGGGGCACCTTGGGTTGTACTGATTCGTTGCCCCAGTTGTGATAGAAGCTGGGCAACTGTTGAATAAACCGTTGATAGTCCATTGGCTCAGTCCGTTTTGACGTTGCTAGTATGCCCACTTTGCAGCGGTCTACACTGAAAGTTTTTTACCCAAAAGCCTTTTGTGGTCGATCGCGCTCTGACAACGGCAACATCAGCAGGCAGTCATGCTGATATTGCCTAGTTTATGCAAAGCAGTCGCGTCCCGATCGTGCTTCTAGCCTAGGCGAAGGCTGACTCCTTTAGCCTGTTGCTTGAGCAAGGGTGGAAGATAGGATAGCCGTTGAGATTTTACCTAAATTTAGTGAGACTCAAAGCTTTGCTTCGTAATTAGTACTAATCGCTTAGATAATTAATTGGTTGTGCTGTAGCTTTTATTGCCTTTTCTTGATAGAGAAAGCGGTATGTATCATGTATTAGCTTCATGCTATCTTTATCGAGTACAGGGTTCGATATTGCCGCTGATTGTTAGGATGTCGAGGACTACTCTATTGATTCATCCTGAAACTCCATTAACAAATCCGCTCACCCTGATTGTGCAGCCCCATGATCTAAAAACAGCTCATGATCTTAATCTGATTGGGTTTCAGCCGTTGCCGCTTGTCCCGCAACTCCTTTACTTGGTCATAACCCGTAGTCAGCTTGCAGAGACGTTTTTGTGGATGAGTCAGACGCTTTCAGACGCAAGTCAGCTATATTCGCGCTACTGCATGACGCGATCGCCGTTAGATTCTAAAGCGCTTCTGGTTGAGTTTCTCGACGCTCAGCCTCTCAACACCATCACCGAGTCAGCCCGGTATGCCTGGTTTTTGCAAGTCCTGGCAAAACGCAGCTTCTTTTTTAAATATCAGCCCATTTTTGACCTGCAACAGGGGCATGTCGTTGCGTATGAATGTCTGGCGCGGGCGCGCTGTGCTGAAGGGCGTTGCTTTAGTGGGCAGCAGCTTATTGACGCTGCACTGTCGCTGCATTTGCTGCGGGAATTTGATGATGCAGCACGCTCTGTTTGTCTTGAGGCGATCGCGCAGTTGGGGTCGCACCATGCGGCAAACCACTCACTCAACGCAGGCGCACCGACGTTCTTCATCAACGTCCTCCCAAATACCATCCTCCATGACCCGCATGCCTTTGAGCGAACGACTCAGCAAGTGATTGATTTGGGTTTGCAGCCGCACCGCATTGTGTTTGAGCTAACCGAGATCGAGTCCCTTATACACAACCCAGAGCTGCACAGCATCATCAACCGTCTGCGCGCATGGGGCTTTCGGTTTGCGGTTGATGATCTTTGCGGCAATGTTTCTGCTGACCACTATTTCATGGAATTTCAGCCAGATGTAATTAAACTCGATCGCCGTTTGGTGTCAGGTTGCGGACAGCATTCGCTGAAGCAAGTTTTGCTCAAAAGTTTGCTGCGATCGGCGCATGAGTTGCAGATTGAAGTGCTGGCAGAAGGACTGGAGACGTTTGAAGATATTGAGTTTTGTCGCACATTAGGAGTAGATTATGGACAAGGCTTTGGTTTAGCCTTACCAGAGCGCACGCTTCAAACGCAGCCGTTAAACCTGTTCAAGTTTGCCAATGCTTCTTAGCCCATGACCTCTTCGATCACGCAGCTAAACCAGATGCACCAGGACGAGTTCGTCGCAGCGGTAGGAGCCGTGTTTGAAGCAACGCCTGCGATCGCGCGGGAAGCATGGAGCCAGCGACCCTTTACCGACGTGGCTGCTTTGCATCAGGCAATGGTGGATGTGGTCAGCGTCATGACTCAGGCGGAACGATTAGCCTTGATTCAGGCTCACCCAGATTTGGGCAGCAAAGCAAAGATGGCAGAGGCTTCGGTGCAAGAGCAAGCAGGTGCAGGACTTGATCGCCTGACACCAGAGGAATACGATCGCTTTCACACGCTGAACCAGTCATACAAAGCGAAGTTTGGTTTTCCTTTTATCATTGCCGTCAAAAAGCACACCAAAGCCAGCATCTTGGACGCGTTCGATCAACGCTTGCACAACACATCTGAAGTGGAAGCAACTCAGGCACTATCCGAAATCATGCAGATTGCTCAGTTGCGATTGACAGCCCTGGTTACACCCGCTTAAACAAAAAAAAGACCCGACAGCCCCCTGCCAGGTCTCAGACCGTTGTACCTGAAGTACCTGATCTATGCTCTCAAGATACTGGGATGAGAGGCTTGCCTCCTTCGCCTGCAAGGGCGACCGTGTAAGGTGATTTCGCTCTCACCCGGTTGGCTTAGCGCTCACGTGACTGAGCGATCGATCGCAATTGCACACAGCCAAACTCAGTCGAACTCTGGCGACCATAAGTCTGTTATTTGTACCTCCCAACCAGGGAGCAAATCAGGAATGGTCAACGTATCGCCGTCCTGGAAGGTAAGGGGTTCCTGGAGCGATCGGCGCACCTCTACCCATCGCTGCTCTGGATGAATGAGAATGCCCACACGCGTACCCAGGCTTAAAAACGCGTCAATCTTTTCCCTTAGTTTCGTCAAACTATCGGTTGGAGATTTCACTTCCACCATTAAATCAGGAGCCAACTGAGCAAAACTGCGGGGACTCTTACGCAACCGCTCTGCCTGCACAAAGGAAACGTCAGGCGCACGAGTGTCCGCATTCGGTAACGTGAAGCCAGCACTAGAACCCGTCACCCGTCCTAATTTGCGTGGTCTGACCCAGTTTCGTAGCTGGGCGCTAAACTCAGATGCCACTTCATCTGACTCGTAGCCTGATGGACTCATGACAATAATTTCTCCATCAACCAACTCCAAGCGATGGTCAGGGATTTGCTCCTGTAACTTCTCCAGATCTTTAACAGTAAGAGCCATAGTTTTTCTGGGGAAATTTGAGTTGTACCAAATCTCGCAATAAACGCTACAGATGCGCCCTCACCCTCATCCCTCTCCCACAGGAGAGGGACTTTAATCCGGCTCTCTTGTCCCAAAGGGAGAAGGGCTGGGGATGAGGGTAAGATCTGTAGCCTTTGCTAATGGATTTGGTATTACTTCCATCTTGCCATTATCTTCACGACAGCAGAAGATAATCTGAATCAAAGATTCGTGAGACTGTTTGCTGTAAGCCTTACAGCAGTTTAGTGCTGATTGCGATCGCCTTCAAAGCGCACTCCATGCGAGTGAATCGTTAACCCATTCTAAAAAAACTTCATGCCAGAACAGTATCCACGCGACATGGTGGGCTATGGTCGCCATACGCCCGATCCCAAATGGCACAAGCAGGCGCGGGTTGCCGTGCAGTTTGTCATCAATTACGAAGAAGGCGGCGAAACCTGCATTTTGCATGGGGATGATGCGTCCGAAACCTTCCTGTCTGAAATTGTGGGAGCGGTGCCCCTCCACGGCATCCGGCACATGAACATGGAGTCGTGCTACGAGTACGGCAGTCGATCGGGCTTTTGGCGACTGCACCGCATGTTCACCGATCGCGGCATTCCCGTCACGGTCTACGGTGTGGCAATGGCGCTGGAGCGAAACCCCGAAGCGGTTGCTGCCATGCTCGAAGCCGATTGGGAGATTGCCAGTCACGGCTATCGCTGGATTGACTACAAGTATTTTGGTGAAGCCGCTGAACGAGAGCATTTGCAAAAGGCGATCGCCCTCCACACCCAAGTCACGGGCAGCCGTCCCCTCGGTTGGTACACAGGCAGAACCAGTCCCCACACGCGCCGTCTGGTCGCTGAGGAAGGCAACTTTCTGTATGATGCCGACAGCTATGGCGATGACCTACCCTATTGGGTGCATGACTATGGCAAGCCCCATCTCGTCATTCCCTACACGCTGGACAACAACGATATGCGCTTCGCCAGCATCCAGGGCTTCAACTCTGGCGATCAGTTTTTTGCCTATTTGCGGGATGCGTTCGATGTGCTTTATGCCGAAGGCGACACGGCACCGAAAATGATGAGCGTGGGGCTACATTGCCGTCTGGTTGGTCGCCCCGGTCGCGCTGCTTCGTTAGCCAGATTTTTGGATTATGTGCAGACGCACGATCGCGTCTGGCTCTGTCGCCGCCTTGATATTGCCCGCCACTGGCACGAGCACCATCAGCCCTAAAAGAAAGCCATCAAGGAAAAGTGCATCATTTGAGAGATTCTGCGCTTAGATCTTTCTGAGCACACTTTCTCAGCAGGTTTCTTGTGATGAAGTTTAAGTACGGTTCAGCCTTGATGACAGCACTGGTCGTCTCCTTTATGACGGTGCTGCCAGCCTTCGCAGACACAGGCACGCTTCAAGGGTCTCCAGGTAGCCGTGTCAATGTACGCCAGTCGCCTTCAACCACTGCGCCTGTACGACACTATGGGTTGGGCGGCGATCGCGTTAATATCCTCAACCAAACCAATGCACCCGATGGCTATCGCTGGTATTTTGTTGAGTTTCCCAATTCCAGCGCGCGCGGTTGGGTTCGGGGCGACTTGTTGAGTGTGGGTGGAACCCCTGGTGGCAGCTCGACTCAACGGGTATCGTTTGCACCAGGTACCTCTGCTGCAACGGTTGGTGGCAAGGTGCAGGGCACGCAAGCGCGTGACTATTTAGTGAATGCTGGAGCGGGTCAAACGCTCACCACAAGCACCGTCGGCACCAGCCCTTATTTACAGGTGCAGGTGTTTGACCCGAACTATAACAATCTCTATTCGGGTAGCCGCAACTGGTCGGGTGTGCTGCGCCGGAGTGGAGATTACCGCATCCGCGTGCGGCTTGTACCTGAGAAGCAGCAGTCGGGCGTGACGGGAGAATATAGCCTCACCATTGGCGTTCGTTAATGGTCATGGTCCCAATGTGACGACATACAATCGCATTGTCATAGAGAACATTCTTAATGTGTCGTGTTGCAATTTGAATGTTCTCTATGGTGTTGGCAATTGCAGGCAATACATTCGTAATGTGACCGCATATAATCGCATTGTCATAGAAAACATTCTTAATGTGTCGCTCTGCAATTTGAATGTTCTCTATGCAATTGGCATTCGCAGGCAATACATTCGTAATGTGACGACATACAATCGCCTTGTCATAGAGAACATTCTTAATGTGTCGTGTTGCAATTTGAATGTTCTCTATGCAATTGGCATTTGCAGGCAATACATTCGCAATGCGACCGCCCACATTCGTAATGTGACCGCATACAATCGCATTGTCATCGAGAACATTCGTAATGTGTCACGCTGCAATTTGAATGCTCGCCCCACAGTTAACGATCTTAAACGGTACATTCAACCCCGATCGGGCATACGCCTCCAATGCAGCCCGACGAGAAGCAGTGGCAGGTACCTACCGTTAATGCGTAGGATAGAAGAAAAATTCTGCTGCCTGGTTCCGTATGGCGGATGCGATCGACTTTCAGCCCTACCTCAAAGCTCTCCTTTCCGATCCTGCTAACGAGGACTGGGGCGATCGATATACGCCGACGCAGGTAGAGTTGCCGTTGAAAGTGCAGGCGATCGTTGAAAAACACTCGGATGATTTAATCGCTCTACGTCAACCGAGAGCGCAGAAACCAGAACGCTTTGAGGTACTGGCAGGGCTACGACAGACTGTGCGTGAACACCATCAGGTGTTGCTGCTTGGCAAACCGGGTTCTGGCAAATCGACCGCACTGCACCGTCTGCTGTGGGAAGACGCTCATACGGCTTTAGAAATTGTTGCAAGTGGACGGGACACTTTTACGGTTACCGTTCTCCTTGAGTTGCGCGATTGTCGCAGCGGTTCTGTGCTGGAGTGGCTTCAGAAGGCACTGCGAAGATTGCGGCTGAGTCAGGAAGCCATTGAAGACTTGTTGTTTGCAGGACGGCTCCTGCTGTTGTTTGACGGTCTGAATGAATTGCCGTCAACCGATGCCTACTTAGCGCTGGATGAGTTTCGGCGAGACAAAGACTTCCACACAGTGCCGATAATTGTCACGACACGCGAACTCGGTGCAGGGGCAGACCTGGACATTAAGAAAAAGCTGGAAATGGTGCCGCTGACCGAACCCCAGATGCGGAAGTTTATCCAGAAGCGGCTACCGGGACAAGCCGATGAACTGTTGCGACAGCTTAAGGATCGCTTGCGAGAACTGGCAGAAACGCCGCTGCTGCTGCAAATGCTGTGTGATGTGGTGGCAGAGAGCAAAGATGGGCAGATTCCTCAAAATCGGGGCGAACTGTTCCGCCAGGAATTTGCTCGACGCTATGAGACATTCAAACCACTA
>JACMKO010000202.1 GCA_014380065.1 Leptolyngbya sp. ES-bin-22
TACTTTTGGTTAACTGTGAGTGACTAGCTTACTGGTCATTCACAGGTATTGGAATCATTCACCAGCCATCAAACCATTAGCCATAGAACGAAAACGATGAACTACCAGCAACAGCTTAGTCCCTGGGTTATTCACAAACTATTGCCCAACTTAAAGCATCTCACAATTACGCGGTTCCGCCGCCGCCCTGATGCTGAAGCCTACCTTAAGGTTTTGAAGCAGTCGCAGCCGCAGTCTCAATTTGCGATCACGTTTGAGTCTGGTTCAAGCGAGTTTGTCACTCAGGCTGAAGCGTAAAGCGCACTCTACCGCTTTTGGAGTGTGGTGTTGGAACAATTAAATCAAGGCACATGCCATCGACGATCGACAGTGCAGTCGCTCTGTCGTAACGCTCACCCGTGTCAAAATAAAGACCGCTATCAGTGGTGGTTATGGCAATACTGGACGAGCAAGACAGCAACCCGACTCTCGGCAACCTGATCGCACAACAGATTGCCGAGAGTTTTCAGCAACGTATCACCTTTGCTGACTATATGAACTCGGTCTTGTACCAGCCGCAGCACGGATACTATGCCACGAATGCTGCTGTTATTGGTGCACGCGGTGACTTTTTCACTTCACCCCATTTAGGCGCAGACTTCGGCGAATTGTTAACCGAACAATTTGTGCAAATGTGGGAAGTCATGCAGCGCCCGACTCCTTTCACGCTGGTTGAAATGGGTGCTGGACAAGGGTTGTTAGCTGTTGACATCCTCCGGTACGTGCAGCGCCAGCATCCTGAATTTTTGCGATCGCTGGAATACATCATTGTTGAACGCTCTGCTGCGCTCATCACCGAACAACAGCGGCAACTCAAAGCGTTAGAAGCGCTTGAGGTTTCGCTACATTGGCGTAGCCTTGAAGCAATCCCGCTGGCATCCGTCACGGGCTGCTTTTTTTCAAACGAACTGGTTGATGCTTTTCCCGTGCATCAAATTACGCTGGCATCAGGGCAGTTGCAAGAAATTTACGTTACGAGTGTGAAGGGTGAGAACGGTGCTGTTCAGTTTGACGAGGTGCCTGGTGACCTGTCTACACCACGACTGGCTGCATACTTTGAGCTTGTAGGCATCGATCTGGTTTCCAAGTCCTACCCCGATCGCTACCGCAGTGAAGTCAACCTGGTGGCACTCGACTGGCTAGAGACTGTTGCCGATCGACTTCAGCGAGGCTACGTCCTCACCATTGACTATGGGTACACGAGCGATCGCTACTACAGCCCTACACGCGCTCAGGGCACGCTGCAATGCTACTACCAGCACACGCATCATTCAAATCCTTACATCCACATTGGACGACAAGATCTTACTGCCCATGTTGATTTCACCGCTTTAGAGCGACAGGGTAAGCAGCATGGCTTGAGTACAGTCGGGTTTATTCAGCAGGGTCTCTTTCTAATGGCACTGGGATTGGGCGATCGCATGGTTGCGCTTAGCCAGTCTCCCGCCAGCAGCCCCCAGGCGATTCAAACCCTGCTACAACAGCGAAACGCCCTACATCTTCTCATTGATCCAATGGGCTTAGGAAATTTTGGTGTCTTAGTGCAAGCCAAGGGGCTTACCAGTTCAGAAAGTGTCCATCCGCTCAAAGGGCTAAGCTTGTTAGAGAGCTAATGTAGTTAGATAGATATAGCTGAGTGAGCAAAAGTTGATTCAATTCACGGACTAGCTCAATCTAAAGGCAGAGCGAATTTTTCTAGCTTGCAACGACACAGAATAGCTACAGCAGAAATTGAGGTTGAGGCTTTCGTTCGATGTTGAACCGTTGGTCATGGTTCAGACCGACTGCCTAAGTTTTGTAGGAATGTTCCACAGTACATCCCTACAAAATTCACCCAGGTAAAGCACAATCGAAACCTTTTTGCCTGCTTGATCTGGCAAAAAATAGCGGTTGAGCTAACCAACGCAGGTAATGACCTTTGCGTATTTCCTGTTCGACTCGTCCTAAGTGATGTTTCTTAGTTTCCAGCGGCAGTAATGGCTCTGGAGCTGTTATCTAGAACATCAAGACGCACTTGGGCGACACCGGATTGAATTAACCCAAGGACACGCGCCGCAGCAGTGGACAAATCGATTACGCGATCGCCAGAATAGGGACCCCGATCGTTAATCCGCACGACCACTGATTGACCATTGCCCAAGTTGGTGACAAGCACCTGTGTGCCAAAGGGTAGGCTTCTGTGGGCGGCAGTCATGGCGTTTTGATTAAAAAGCTCACCGCTAGCACTAGGGTTACCGTGGAAGCCGGGACCATACCACGAAGCCAAGCCGCTAATCCGCAGCCGAATGGAACCGACGGCAGCTTGCGACCAATGATTAGGCTTGCCAGACACGCTGGAAAGGGGGGACGCATTGCCGAGGAGCCGACGCAACCGATTGGTGGCTTGAAGCGCGTCTTTTTCCAGATTGTGAGTGCTGTCTGACAGCACGGTGCTGGCATCAACAACCGCAATCAAAATCTTATTGGCTTTAATCGCATAGCTCTCGCCCTTGGAAACCGCTTTGTTAGCTTGAACGTTCCAGCTAACGGTGATGGCTTTGGCATCAATGCCTTCGCGGCTGAGTTGATTAATTTTGGCAGCGATCGCAGCGGCTCTTAAGACAGGATCGCTTTGAGAAAGGGCAGCATCTGCTTGCGCTCCGCTAGTCGGTTGAGGTAGCGCTTCTGACGTTGCTGAGAGAGAGGCATCAAAAGCCTTGGAATTTTCGATCGCGTCGGCAGTTGCAGTTGAGGCTACAAACTGTCGGCTTCCCATCTTTACCTTGACAGCAGTTGTTTTACTGGAACTGGTGAACGTCAGGATGGGAATGCTGCGCACATAAAGAGTTGCTGCTTTGCGCCCTCCCAAGTCATGCGCTTGCACTTTGGTGATCGCTTCAGCGTTAGCGGTAGCAGCGTTTGTTGTTTGGGACTGCTGCTCACCCAGCTTGACAACTGCGTGCGTGAGCTTCAAATCTAGCTTAGATGCTGCGCTAAGGGTAGTTGCCTCGCGATCGTTGAAAGGAGTCTGAGCGAACCGTTGATTGTGTTTGTTAGCCACATCATCCTGAATTGAGTCAGGGAGTAGCATCTGATTGGAGGCTTGATCAAGGGTAGACTCGTTAACTTGGTCAACTGCTTTGGCTGGGTTAGCGCTGCTAGTCAGCGGCAGACCAAGCGTTGTCAGAAACAAGGCAGCAGTTAGACCACTCAAAACATTTTGATTCATACATCCATGTGTGAAGGGCAGATGTCAAAGCGAGACTGGAGTGAGTCGCAAATCTCCACTTGACACATCTCATAACTCGTACTCGTTTCGTGTTTACTCCTGGTGTCAGAACTGCAACAGACTATCACGAACTTTTTACATTAGGGATCAGGGATCTAACCGACTTCCCAAAAGCTAGCTAACCTTTCTTAGTTCAGCAGGGCAGGCAAAGCAAGTATTGAAGGACGTTTTGCCGTTTTTTGCCGTTTTAGGTGCTTCATCAAAACTTCACGTTAACTTCACAATTTTGTGACGTAGATCACCCAGATGGAGGATGAGTTCATAGAGAGTAGGGGTTTTTTGTTTTTGGAGCCAAAATGTCAACATCAATAGGGTCGATCTAATCCCTCACCGCTGAGTAGACCGCTGCCAGATAGCCACTGTTCGCTCTTACGGTAGATGTCAACAAAGCTGACTCCTATCATCCGACACTCTGGAGTTTGCACCGAAAGCAGCGTCTCGGAACAGGGTTGCAAGTGAAGACGTATGCTAACTCGATTGAATGAGGGCTTGTAGTGTGGCTGCTAGAGACGGAACGATCGCTGCGCCGTAAAGCTCTGACGACGATCGTGCTCATATCGCCTGCCAAGATGCCATCGGTTCACCGCAGTCAATGGATGCTCAGGAGATGGGCGATCGCCCCCCATATGTTGTAGCGGTAATCACGTATGGCTACCGAAGCGTGACAAATGATAATCTGTAGGCAGTCTCTCCTTATAGCTGGTTGTAAAATTTGTCTCGTTTAGGTAAAGGCTAGCTAAACGTTTTCACTGACAGTCATCCACTGTGATTCTTTACTGATCAAACCGATCGCCCTACTCATTACCTCCCTATGACAGCGCTGTCTTCTGAATGGCAACATCATTTTGTTGAAACCAATCGCATCCGCCTGCACTGCGTCACACAAGGCGAAGGTGAGCTTGTACTGCTTTTGCATGGGTTCCCTGAGTTTTGGTACTCCTGGCGGTTTCAAATTCCGGCACTTGCCCGTCACTTCAAAGTTGTTGTGCCTGATTTACGCGGCTATAACGAATCGGACAAGCCGTCCAGCGGCTACGATTTAGATACCCTTAGCGCCGACATTCAAGGGTTGATTGAAAGTTTGGGTTACGCTCGTGCTCACATTGTGGGGCATGACTGGGGCGGCACGATCGCGTGGCATTTAGCACAAAAATTTCCTCAGTACCTCAACCGTTTAGCCATCTTAAATGCTGCGCCACCCCAACGCTTCTTGCAGGAGATGGTCAGTAATCTTGATCAACTTCGTCGAAGCTGGTATGTACTTGCCTTTCAGGTGCCTGGTATTCCAGAGTGGCTAATTCAGCAAAATTTGAAAGAAGTTGTTAGCAACGTTTTCCAGGGGCAGGCAATTCGTAAAGGTGCGTTCTCTAGCGAAGAGACCAAACTTTACCAATCAGCGTTAGAGAAACCAGGAGCGCTGTCTGCTGCCCTCAATTACTACCGCCAGATGCTATCGCCTTGGAACTGGCTGAAGGATTTTGGACGTACGCCTAATCCCGTGACAGCGCCAACGCTGGTGTTATGGGGCGAAGAAGATTCGCTGCTCAGCCAGAACATGATCAAAGAGCTTGACCAACTCGTTCAGGCTCCGTTTAAGCTGACCATTGTGCCGCACTGCGGACATTGGATTCAGCAGGAAGCGCCTCAAACGGTGAACCGGGAGTTGTTAGCGTTTTTGCGTCAACAGTAAGAAACGAAGGCATCTTCAAGTATCAGAAAACCTAATATCTGTAGGATTGGGCACAAAAATTGCTGGTTTGGGCTGAATTTGGTGTGATTGCGATCGGCATCCTCTCGTTGCGTTATCCAGGTTAAACTCTTAAAAAATCAGGCAGCACTGGGCTATGAACGATGAGGGCGGAAATTCTACAACACAGCATCTACTCACTGTCTTGGTGCAGGCGACGGCTGAATTAACACAGTCGAATCAGCAGCAAAAACAAGCGATTGAGCAGGGGTACAAGCAGCAAAATCAGAAGATTGACTTGCTGACTGATCAAATTGGACATCTGACGGAAGTTGTAACGACAGGGTTTGCTGAACTCAAAGAATCGGTGCGGCAACAATCTGAGTTGGCGCAGCAACAATCTGAAACGGCGAAACGTCAAGAGCAAAATATTACCCGTCTGGTGGGCATTGTAGAGGCTTTGGTTCAGCCGCGACCTTGAGGCTCTGCTGGCTGTGCGACCAGCATGACCTGGAAGACCTCAGCAAAAGCGATCGCGACCTGCGATCGCACCGCTTCAAACTCAATCTCTGGTACAAACTGCTGTAGGCTGCCAACGGGTTTGTCGGGGATGCCACAGGGCACAATGCGATCGAAGCCGCTCATGTCAGGGCAAATATTTAGCGCAAAGCCGTGCATAGTAACCCAACGGCTTACTTTAATGCCGATCGCGGCAACTTTGTAGCCAGCAACCCATACACCTGTCAAACCTGGAAGCCGATCGCCCTGCACGTCGTAAACAGCTAAAACGCGGATGATCACTTCCTCTAGCTGCCGCAGATACCAGTGCAAATCTTTCTGGTAGTACGTCAGGTTCAGAATGGGGTAGCCAATGAGCTGTCCGGGACAGTGATAGGTGACTTCACCACCGCGCTCGATCCGATGAAGATCCCATTCTGTCTGAGCAGGATCAAATTTGAGAAATTCAGGACTGGCACCCTGCCCTAAGGTATAAGTGGGCGGATGCTCCAGTAAAAGCAAGACATCGTTAAGGTTAGAGTTTTGACGACGATCGTCCACCAGCGATCGCTGCCATGCCCAGGCAGTTGTATAGGGAACAATGCCCTTCACATAAAGGTGACAAAGGCGACGGTTTGCGCGATCGCTATCAGTCAGCCATTCCCGATCAATGCCTTGCATCACTGGTTTAAACTCACGAAAAGATCAAGGGGTTCCTAACGCAACTTTGCCTTAAATAGAGCGAGTTCTAATCAAGAATTGTCAAGGCTTGCAAAACATTCTAACGGCTGGTGTTGTGCAGAATACAAAGTGTTAGGGTGAATGCATTACCCAATCGTTCAGGGAGAAAGCTCGTTTATGAAGCTTGTTATCCAGGGCAAAAACATCGAAATTACTGACTCATTGCGTGAGTATGTAACCAGCAAGATCGAAAAGGCGGTAAGTCACTATCAAAGTTTAACCACTGAGGTGGATGTCCATTTATCGGTTGCTAAAAACCCCCGTATCAGCACTAAACAGACGGCTGAAGTCACGATTTATGTTAACGGTTCGATCGTCCGCGCTGAAGAAGGTAGCGAGAGCCTCTATGCCAGTATCGATTTAGTTGCCGATAAGATTAGCCGACAGCTTCGTAAATACAAGGAGAAACGTCAAGCGCAGAGTCAGGCACCTGTGAAGACGGTGGAAGTGTTGAGCGATCAACCAGTCGTCGCGGATCTATTGCAGGATCGATCGCCGACATTGCCCGGTCAGGTGGTACGCACCAAATATTTCGCGATGCCGCCGATGACCGCACAAGAGGCATTAGAGCAGTTAGAACTGGTCGATCACGATTTCTACATGTTCTTGAACAGCGAAACGGGCGAAATCAATGTCATCTACGAGCGCAATCACGGCGGCTATGGCGTGATTCAGCCTCGCAAAGGCAATGGGCATACAAACGGCAAAGCAGCTCGTCACGATCAGAACGGCAACGGCTACAGTGACCAGAGTGTGCCAGTTGCCGAAGTTACTCATGCGTAAGCCTTAGCATATTTTGTCGGGACGTTACATTTAGCGTCCCGACAAAATAGTGTGTTCTAGTTACTGCCAGCCGGGAACCCAGGACGTACCTGCCAGGGGTAACCGTGCCATTGCTGCCGCTTCGACGGTGA
>JACMKO010000021.1 GCA_014380065.1 Leptolyngbya sp. ES-bin-22
CTTGTCTTGGTTGTAGCACGTTGGGCAGATGGGGGTAGCCTGGGGCTTGCTTGTGGTCTCCATGCCGGTTGGATATGGGGTATAGCAAGCCTGGATGCAGCACAGCTTGTTCACTATACCGATCGCGCGCCCGAATGGATGACGGGACTAAAAAAGCAGCCCCTCGCTGGTGGCATGGGGCTGCTTTTGCTGGGAGTCACAGGTGGTGTGCTTTGGTGCTTCGGTAGATGAAGGCAGACCAGCCTTGCTAGCAAGACGTTTTAGCAATATGACGAGATATCTTCGCCGCAAGCATCGGCTAAGTAGGAAAGCGCTCGAAAGCGCAAGCCAACGAACTGATCGTACAAAGGGTTGAGCTTACACAGTGGAGGAATGTGAGCGATCGTGCGACCAAAGAGATTAATATCTCGCTCAAATGGACATTGGGAAGGAATGAATTTACAAAGAAAATGGGCGATTTTTGGGTCTTGCACGTCCATCTTGTCCAACCAATTGCGGATTGGTTGCAATACAGTGCCTTGAGGTTGCAGATTTACGTACGACTGCATTGGTCGCTCGATGCTAGACACTAGCATGGGCTGAACCGATTGCCCTGCTTGAGGATCAATCAGCGTTGTGCGGAGGACTTCTAACACGTCTGTTTTCAGTCCAAGCGATCGACAATAGCCGAAGAGGGTTTCGTCTTCGCGGAACGAGTAAGCACCATCAGCGATGGCTACCATCACAGCCATTCTCAGAAAATGCTCGGTGGCAGCAGGGTCTTGTCTAACCGCCTCGGCAAGCTCAGCGGGTGAAACAGAATCTAAGGCTGTTGAGGTGTCTGTGGCAGCTAGTTCCTGGTTTGTTAAAGAAATAATCAGATTTTTCTCCTCTGAGTCAAAATGTCCATCTGCCCAAGCAATTGTTAACAGTCCACGCAGCCAGCGGGATCGCTGCTGGCTTGTAGAGGGCGATTGCAGCGTGCTAGTCATTCTTTTTTAGCTATTTCGACTAGATTCCGCATTGATTCTAGCTCGTTCTTCGTCGGGAGGGACTGTAGCCTAGACGACCAAACGCCCAGAACGCTTGTGTCAAGCCTGCTCAACCGTTATTTCTCATCGAAAATCTACCTAAAGAAGCAGCGGAATCGCCACTTCTACACTCAAACATTGCTTCGTTAGAACCGTTCTTTACCCGTCTATAGTGATTAAGGGACACAGAAAGTCTAGAGCTTACGGCTCAAAGTCCTTTACCTAGCCCCATTGTTCAACCTTCAACGCATAGGAGACAGGTATGTTTGGTCTTGGGTGGCCCGAAGTTGTCATTATTCTCATTGCGGCGGTGCTGGTCTTTGGTCCTAAAAAGATTCCAGAACTGGGCAGCACGTTCGGTAAGACCCTGCGTGGCTTCAAGGAAGGGGTGAGCCAAGCAGAAGCAGAGCAAGACGCACAGGAGGAAGACTATCGCAGTTAGGGCGTAGAGGTGGGCAGCGGGTTAACAGCCTTTTTGCTTCACCTAACATTTCACTTACAACAGCTTCTCTAAGCCATAGACCAATGACTTGAGCTGAATAATTTTGCGGATGGCGAGCAGCACTCCTGGCATGTAGCACGCTCGATCGCTCGTATCGTGGCGTAGCGTATAAATCTGCCCAGGCGCACCGAAAATCACCTCTTGATGGGCGATTAAGCCTGGTAGCCGTACACTGTGAATCCGAATATCCGCTGCCGCCAAACTGCCGCGTGCACCTGGGAGCCTCTCGGTTTCTTGAATGTCAGACGGGTTGAACGTTTTGCCAAATTCCGCCAGCATTTGTGCCGTTTGCAGAGCGGTACCGCTGGGCGCGTCTGCCTTCTGGTTATGGTGAAGTTCAATAATCTCGACGTGATCAAAGTGTTGGGAGGCTTGGATTGCCGCTTGTTGCAGCAGCACTATGCCGATCGAAAAGTTTGGAATGATCAGGCAGCCTGTACTGGCTTTGTCTGCAAACACAGCCAAGTCTTGTAGCTTCTCCGCACTCAAGCCCGTTGTACCGACAACGGGACGAATGCCATAGGCGATTGCCGAGCGAATATTGCCGTACACCGAGTCGGGATGGGTAAAGTCCACCATGACACCAAGCTGCTTTTCTTGAGCCAGCATTGCCAGCATCGGCTCAAACTCACTGGTTACAGGCACCTCAAGCGCCCCACAGCCAGCTAACTCCCCAATATCCTGCCCTTGATACTCAGGGTTGCGGGCGACTGCTCCAATCAGAGTCATGTCATTCGTCTGGGCGATCGCTTTCACCACCTCGCGACCCATTTTGCCCGTCGCACCATTCACCAAAACCGGGATGGGAAGCTGCCCTTTCATCGTTTGTCTCGCCTCTGTGAGCTGTCTTCTGTAAGCATGTCTTAGGTATTCTAGACCGGGACAGGCATTGTAAAACGCCGGGATCGAGAGAGGCAAGTGCGCCCTTCAGTAGGGACGTTACATATAAAGTCCCTGCTGAAGGGGAACAATCTGTCTAGAAAATTTCACCCTTATTCCTCACCCGACCGTTAGCAAACATAGCAACAGCGCCTCTGTCCACTCTACGATCGCACCATAGGTATCACCCGTCTGTCCGCCAAGCTGATGATTGAACCACGCTCCAGTCAGGACTGCGATCGTTCCCCCACCCACGATCGCCAGACCAACGGTACGCCAGGGGAGTAGGCTTAACCATCCCAGTAGCCCACTCAACACCAGCAGCAGTATCAAGGTTGGGACGGCATCCCACCACGACCGTAGAGCCTTTTTGTGAAAGGCACCTTTGCCTTCAGGTTTGAGATAAGGATACCGAACGATCGCCACCACTTGTCCCCAGCGTCCCCAGGCTGCCACCAACATCAGCACCAGCCAGCGATGGGACGCTAAATCGGCGAGCGCCGTCACCTTAAGCAGCAGGATGATCCCTGCCGCCATCGCGCCAAACGCACCTGTATGGCTATCTGCCATAACCTGTAGGCGGCGCTGAGGGTCTAGAACGGCAAGCCCATCAGCAGTATCCATTGCGCCATCTAGATGTAGCCCACCCGTAAGCGCAACCCAGACTGCAACGGCGATCGCGCTGCGCGTCAGGATGGGCATTCCCACGTCATACAATCCGAAATCAAGCAGCCCGACCAACCCGCCGATCGCCAGCCCAACCACAGGTGCCCAGCGTGCAATCCCGTTGAAGGTTAGCATCCAGCGCTGAGGGAGCGGAAGACAGGTGTAAAACGCGATCGCGCCTAGAAACGTCGAAAGTTGCTTAACCATTATGTTTAATGAGCGTTTGCGCGTTAGATCTCCGACTTCTTCAAGAAGTCGGAGATCTGGCATTGCTTGTCCACGGGTGTTATGAAATCTTGATGTTTCCGTGGTGTGGCTGACGCGATCGTCTGCTGTTTATAGACATAATTGAAGGACTCGTCCTGCTTTAATGTCACTCAATGAGGTGATTGCCTTCGTCAATTCAGTAAATTCCATCAGGAGCGAGCTGAAAAACTTAGGATAGAATTGTCTCATACACTACTGAACCCCCTCCGTTGACCCACATGATCCCTGACAAAAGCTGCCTTTAAGCCCGTAGCTGCGTTCTAATGACCAATCTTGCAACGGCTTGTTATTGTTTTAGACAGTCTTCGGTTGTTCATATTCTCTTTGATTGAGCATAAGCCCTGGCTGCATTTCACCGTCCTATTCAGCCACCGCTACTCTACCGCTTTAGTTAGACTGTATTGCCTAAGCTGTCATCTCGTTGTTGCACATTCGCTATCTGAGCCATCGGCTCACCTAGATCAGAGGCGTTCCCTTTATGAGTCACGATCAATTTTCTCGCAGTGAACGATTGCCTGCTCCTTGCATTATTGACACTGGAACAGTGGTTAATAAGCAGGATATGCTGCGGCTATTAGCAGATTTGAGCCGCGTTCGCTATAGCCACATGCAGGATGGTGTTCTCGCTAGCGAGGGAGAAGGGCACGTGCTTGAGGTCTTCGCTGATCCGCAGCGATCGACGTTGATTGCGAACCACGCGCTGTACTTAAATGTTCATAGCTTCGACTACCTAGAGCTAGGGAAATCCCTTGAGCAAGAACCGTGGTTTAATCTTATTCAAGACGATCGCCAACTCCGTTTAATTCCGCTCTCCAACCCGATGATCGAGCAGAATCATCATCGTCTCAACGTCGCGGCGCTCGAAGCTGTGGTGGCAGAAGTGCTGTCAGCCAACTGGGACGTTCAAATTGATGATGAAGAGCACTTTTCATTCTAGCTGTGGTGACGCTAAGCGGTACGGATAGAGTGCAGCAGCAGTGTTAGCCACTCCTCGCTCATCACTGTAAGCTGCTAATGAAGGTTATTGGTTAGCGATCGCTTTCTACAGTCTTTGGATTCCTTTTACAGTACGAACTCTTGACTAATGGTTTTGCGTTTACGTGTCAGGCGCTGTGCAGTGAGACTAAGGCACGAGCAGGAATTTTTGCAACGCCGCATGGGTTAGTGGAAACACCACGCTTCATGCCTGTAGGTACGCTGGCAAATGTTAAAACAGTGACCCCTGACCAGCTAAGGGCAACGGGGGCGCAGCTTGTGTTGGCAAATACCTATCACCTGCACCTCCAGCCTGGCGAGAAGATTGTGGCGCAAGCGGGCGGATTGCATCGCTTTATGGCGTGGGATGGACCAATCTTGACGGATTCGGGTGGGTTTCAAGTGTTTAGCTTGAGCGAAATGCGCACGATTGCGGAAGAGGGCGTGACGTTTCGTTCGCCTCGTGATGGGCAGATGATTTACCTGTCGCCTGAGCGCTCGATCGCCATTCAGAACGCTTTGGGAGCCGATGTGATCATGGCGTTTGACGAGTGTCCGCCTTACCCAGCTAGCTACGACGATGTGATGCAGTCTACCGAGCGCACTTACCGCTGGCTAAAACGCTGTGTAGCAGAGCATCAACGCTCGGATCAAGCGCTGTTTGGGATTGTTCAGGGTGGCGTTTATCCCGATCTTCGTCGTGCCGCAGCAGAGCAACTGGCACAGCTTGATTTGCCGGGATATGCGATCGGGGGGGTGAGCGTTGGGGAGCCAGCAGAACTCATTGAGGCAATTGTGCAAGCCACAACTCCGTTGCTGCCACCAGATAAGCCTCGCTATCTAATGGGCGTGGGCACGTATCGGGAAATGGTGCAGGCGATCGCGGCTGGCGTTGATTTGTTTGACTGCGTGATTCCAACGCGGCTGGCACGGCATGGGAATGCACTCGTGCAGGGCGATCGCTGGAATTTGCGTAACGCTAAATTTCGTGAAGACTTTACGGCGCTGGATGCAGCCTGTTCTTGCTATACCTGCCAGAACTTCAGCCGCGCTTACCTCAGTCATCTGCTGCGATCACAAGAGTTACTCGCCTACACGCTACTATCGATTCACAATATTACGGAGCTGGTGCAATTTACGCAAACGATTCGTCGGGCGATTTTTAACAACAGCTTCACCGCAGAATTTGGGCATTGGCTATCAGCAAGTAAGCGTTTGGGAATGGCATAAGACGCTGAGCAACGAGCGATCGCTGGTAAACTCGACCCCGCAGCAGTGCTTTCATGCTCCAGGAAGTTTCTTCAATCCGTATGAGTCTCAATCCGAGCGCAGTCCATACCATGATAAAATGAAAGGAAATTCTGAACTCGTTGAAGAGGTCATTCATACTATGGAAGCAGCGTTGCTCTTAGCAAAATTGCCCGAAGCCTACGCCATTTTCGATCCCCTGGTGAATGTTTTACCCGTGATTCCGGTTTTCTTTCTGCTGCTAGCATTCGTTTGGCAGGCAGCCGTCGGTTTTAGATAACTGTATCAAGCATACAAACGACATCAAAAGGTTTTGTAAGGCAGGCAATTTGTCTGCCTTTTTTGATGGGTTCGCGTGAAGCAACGACGTGCGGTGATGCGTTCAGCTTTATGGCTGGTTGCGATCGTACTGAGGGTTGGCTTCACGTTTCTGCCCACCTGTTCTTTAACAACAATCTAAAGCGTTCAGGTGAGTAGAAAAGCTTATAGAGCCTCTACGATAGACATTAACGCTCTCTTGCTCTTCGTGCTATGAGCTATTGTCTTAATCCTTATTGCCGTGCGCCACAGAATCCTGATGCGGCTAAGTTCTGCTCAACGTGTGGCTTTAAGCTGCTGCTTGGCGATCGCTACCGGGCGTTACAGTCGCTTGCGCGTGGAGGCTTTGGCAGAACCTTTTTGGCAGTCGATGAATACAAACCATCGCGCCCGTCGTGCGTGATCAAGCAATTTTTCCCGCAAAGTCATAATGTTTATGACCCAGAGCACGCACGAGCCTTGTTTCAACGTGAAGCAGTGCAGCTAGAAGCGTTAGGCGAACATCCTCAAATTCCACAGCTACTCGCGCATTTTGAGCAGGCAGAGTACCAGTATCTCGTACAGGAGTTTATTGGTGGAGCCAATCTCTTCCAGGAAACGGCTAAAAGTGGTTCGTTTAGCGAAGAGCAGGTCTGGTGTTTGCTGAATGATTTGCTCCCAGTGATCACCTTTATTCATAGCCATCAAGTCATCCACCGAGATATCAAACCACAAAATATTCTTCGTCGTGCCGCCACGCAGCAGTTTGTGCTGGTCGATTTTGGTGCGGCTAAAACGATTAGCGGTGCCGATTCATCCCAAACTGGCACCAGCATTGGCAGTCCTGTGTTTGTTGCACCAGAGCAAGCGATCGGGAAGGCCATTTTTGCCAGCGATCTTTACAGCTTAGGCGTTACCTGCATTTATCTCCTGACCCAAATTCCTCCCGCAGACCTCTTTGATACCCAGGAAGGTGGTTGGCAGTGGCAGCAACACCTGAAGCGTCCGGTCAGTCCGGCTTTGGGCAGTATTCTAGATAAATTGCTGCAAGGTGCTGTCAAACGGCGCTACCAGTCAGCCGCCGATGTCTTGCGCGATCTCAATGCACCCTCTGTGATGGGGGCACTTAAGCTATCGACTGATGGCTATCGGTCAGCAACTCAAACGGCTCAGCGCGTTAACAAAACTGGTCTGGCACGATCGCCCAAACAACCATTCCCCCCTGCGCTGGCGCTGGAAACAATGGCACCTGTGAACCAATCGCTTCAGGGTACAGCACCACCACGCTGGGTCTGCACTCAAACGTTGACCGATCACTCAAGCTGGGTGCGATCGGTCGTGATTCATCCCAATGGTCAGAGCCTTGCCAGCGGTAGTGGCGATCGCACGATTAAAATCTGGGATCTGGCAACAGGAACCCTGCGGCACACTCTAGCCGCCAATGCAGGCTGGATTCGCGCGATCGCGGTCAGCCCCAATGGGCAAACCATTGCCAGTTGTAATAACGATCGACGGCTGATGCTGTGGCGTTGGGAGACAGGCAAGCAACTGCAAACGCTCGATGGACATACAGATTGGGCACGTGCGGTCTGCTTTAGCCCTAATGGACAACGCCTTGCCAGCGGTAGCCAGGACAAAACAGTGCGCCTCTGGCACCTTCCCACAGGCAATGTTGAGCGTGTCCTTGCGGGACACACTCATTGGGTTATTGCCGTTGCTTTTAGCCCCAATGGTAGAACGATTGCCAGTGGTAGCCGCGACAAAACCATCCGCGTGTGGGACAGCAAAACAGGGGCTTTAATCCATGTGTTGGAAGGTCATCAGGATGCCGTTAATGCGATCGCCATCAGTCCAGACGGGCGCACTCTTGCCAGTGCCAGCGACGACGGCAGTCTCCGTTTGTGGGATTTGCCCACCGGAAAGCTCAAACAGGTGCTTTCTGGTCATGAAGGTGCCGTTAACGCTTTGGCAATCGACCCCAACGGCGTAACGCTAGTTAGCGGTAGCCAAGACACCACTATCAAGCTTTGGTCTTTAGAAACCGGAAGATTGTTGAACTCTCTAGCAGGGCATACAAACTGGGTCTGGTCAGTGGCAGTGGGTGCCTTGTCCCACGCCAAAGATAGCGATAGACAAACAGTGATTGTTAGCGGCAGTTGGGATGCAACCGTAAAAGTTTGGCGGCAGCAAGACTGAACGTCACAGGCTCCGAAGAAATAGTGCCCTCTGCCTTCTACAGCGATCGTCACAAGGTTTAGGACATGGGGATCAAAGGGGGTGTGGGGGCGTTGTCCCCAGCCAGGGGTTCCACCCCTGCACCCCGTCCTCACCCATCTGTCTATTGCTATAGTCCCATTCAGTCTTTACAGACTAGATGCGATCGTAACCCGCACACGCTGTAGTCTCTTCCTGGAGCCACTTCGCTGTAATAATGTATGGCGTTTTCGGCAGTCGTTAGGGAGCGATAGACCAGGGCATTAGAAGGGCTGAGCGATAAGGTGAGCCAACCTCTCCAAATGCCAACGAGCCAATCCTGTTTATTTACTTGAATCACATACATTGCTTTAACCTTCGATCGACTTTGGCTAAAACATTCGGTAACCGAGCGTGTCTTAGCGAAGGGCAATCAAGCCCAGATGCTCTTGACCTAATCATAGCAACCGCCACACGCTCCAGTCTTGTCATACAGCGTGTACCCGTCGTTTTGATCGCTGAGGACAGACGCTTACTGATTAAGGCGTTCGGTATAACCAGCTTTGACCCAACCTTCGCGACCACTGTCCTCTAACCGCACTCGCTGCCATTCGCGATCGGGGCTTTCCTCAAGTACTGTAATCCGCGTGTTGGCAGCCACACCTCCAATCCGGGCAGCGTCTCGACTGGGGCTTTCGCGTAAATTTAAGCCCTGCGACAAGGTAATCCGTGCGCGGTAGCCTGTTGTGATTGTCGGTGAAGGCTTTGGGCTTGGGCTAACGCTAGGCTTGGGGATGGGCGGCGCTACAACAGGTTTCACCGCAGGTGCTGGTTGAATTTTTGCTTTAGCGGCAGCATTGTCGTTTGGAAACCTCGGTTTCGGAGGGGGCGCTGTGAATTGAGCGACCACGTACTGTGCGGCAAAGAAGCAACCGCCAACCATCAGGGCGATCGCCAGAAACATCCCGCTCAACACTTTGACTAAATCTGACCAACTCATTGCGGCTCTCAGCACATCACGCTGGCAGCATTGTAACCTCTATGCCTCTGGTTGGTGCATCTGCCGATGAATGCGGGTGTTCAAGCTACTGTGTTTTGAAGCAAGGCGTGCTTTCCCGGCGGCGGCCCACTCTTGCAAAAACTGAATTTGCTCTTGAGCGGTGCGTGCCAGTGGCACAGTCTGGCTTGCTGCCTCTAAAATATCGTCGGTAGTAAAGTCCCGATTTTGGCTGAACCCAAGATGCATTGCCTCAATCAACGTCTGTTCAATTTCAGCTCCAGAGAAATCAGGGGTTTCATACGCTAAACGCTCCAAATCGTACTGCTTCAAGTTATGGGGACGCAGCCGCGACAGGTGTACAGAAAAGATCTCCTGGCGTTCTTCCTGGCTAGGCAACCCTACAAAAAAGATCTCATCAAAGCGCCCTTTGCGTAACATCTCAGCAGGCAGCGATTGAATATTGTTGGCAGTCGCCACCACAAAGACAGGCGTTGTTTTTTCGGCAAGCCAGGTGATGAAGGTACCAAACACGCGGCTAGTTGTGCCTGCATCACCTCGACCGTCAACGCCAGCAAACGCTTTGTCGATTTCGTCAATCCACAAAATGCAGGGAGCCAGCGCTTCAGCGAGTTGAATCATTTGGCGCGTGCGGGATTCGGACTCACCCACCAAGCCAGCAAATAAGCGTCCCACGTCTAACCGGAGGAGCGGTAGGTGCCAGTGGTGCGCGATTGCCTTTGCCGTGAGCGACTTACCCGTACCTTGAATGCCCACTAGCAGAAGCCCTCTGGGATGGGGCAAGCCATACTGCCGCGCCCGTTCTGAAAAGCCACCACCGCGCCGAAGCAACCAGTCTTTTAGATTGTCCAGCCCACCAATATCCGAAATATTGGCTGTAGTAGGGTAAAAATCTAGAATCTGCGTCTGGCGGATCGTTTGGCGCTTTTCTTCTAGCACCAGGTCTACGTCTTCGGGACGGAGTTCGCCATGAGTCGCGATCGCCCGCGCTAACACACGACGAATCCGCTCCATCGACAACCCCTGACAGGAGCGTACCAGTTCGTCCAGGAGGCGATTTTCCAGCGATCGTCCGGTTGCGGCGATCAAACGCTCAATCTCAACCCTGATTTCTGTAGCGGCAGGCAGTGGAAATTCTAGAATGGTCAACGCTTCACTTAACTCATCCGGAATTGTGATCTGGGAGGACAGAATGACAATGTTCTTGGGCTGCGACTTCAGCAAACGCGCCAAATTGCGAAGCTTGCGTGAGATGGCTACATCGTCCAAAAAACGCTGAAAATCACGCAGGATAAAGATGGCAGCAGCAGTCGCTGGCAGTTTCTCCACAAACTCTAGCGCTTGCAGTGGGTTGCGCTTGCCAAAGCCAGCATCGTTGGGGTTGCCCTGATAACCATCCACAAAGTCCCAAAGGTAGACCGCTCGGTTTCCCTGCTTAGCAGAGTGGGCGATCGCGGCTTCAAGCCGCTCTTCTTCACGAGTGGGAATGTAAATTAGCGGATAACGTGCCCGCAGCAACAACTCAAACTCATCGCTGAAGCTCATGACAAACCCATTAAAAATGACGTGCTAATCGATGAAGCGAAGCTGATAGTTCACAGACATTGGCAGAAGAGGGTCAAGACAGAAGATAGCATTTTATGCTGATGCCTCAATCCAGACCCTGATTCCTGACTCCAAGTCTAGCTCGCGTTGCTACGGCTACTGAAACGAACGGCTTCCCAGCCATGCCTTAATTTAGCGCCTTATTTAACCGCTTTAACCACGAAGCTGGTCTTTAAATGTTTCTAGCGATGCCCAGCGACGATCGATCGTTGGTGCAGGCGTTTCTACCGTTGCTAGTTCAATACCCTGACAGGCTTGATCGCACAATTGTCGCTGTGGGAGTTCTAGACACAATTGCTCGTAGAGCCACGTTGTAGTGTCAAACGTGCCTTTAGGAGGCAGTGTCTCAAGGAGATCTTCGGCTGCAATGTCTCGGTCTAGTAGCACTGGATCGATCTGATCAGTCGTTTCCTCTAACCAGATAAGCTCAGAAGGCGCGATCGACAGACGGTAGTTGTATTGCTGCAAGCAGCGGTGGCACATGAGAGTCACGATCGTCTCTGCCTTGGCTGAAACGTCGAGATAGCCTCCGCGATGGGTGACGGTGAGTTGCCCCTGCACAGGAGTTAAGGATTCAAGCCCTGGAATGGACTCATTAAAGCTAATGACCTCAGTTTGTTGAGGCGCTTTGGTCAACTGTGGAATATAGATAGTGTCCATAGGGGTTTGCTCCTCCTCTAACCAGCAGCGATCATCGCACAAGCTTGCACGGTTCTTAGCCACGAACAGCGCGCCAAGAGCCTTCCCAACCCTAACTTTTTACTTGCGGAGACTAGACCGCGATCGAACCAATCAGGCTTGCAGCGGACGGATGACCAAACGACGATCGGGTTCTTGCCCACGACTGAAGGTTTCCAGATTTTCATGCTCTTTTAGCATCGTATGCACCTGACGACGTTCAGCAGACGAGAGGGCTTTCAGCTCAAACTCTTCACCCGTCTCTTGCACGCTAGCTGCTGCTTGCTCTGCAATCGCTTTGAGTTCGTCATAGCGGCGTAATCGATAGCCTGCTAGCTCAATGGTAAAGGCTTTTTGCTGGTCGCGCTCCTGACTCAAATTCAAAATTGCGTTCGTCAGATACTGCATAGAGTCCAGCACAGAGCCACCAGATCCCGTAAGCGTCTGGATCTGCTCTGGAAGCAGGTTTGCTTCATCAATCGTGAGCCAGCAGCTCTCTTCAGCGAAGCTTGAGTTTAGCTCGGCTGTCACGTCTGCATTTAAGCCAGCTAACCGCAGCAATTCTTCTAGCCATTGCTGTCCGCGCTGCATTTGATTGGTATCCATCGGCTCACCTCAAGCTTCTTTCTCTGGGCGCTCCAGCTCAGACGTTGGCGCTATATGCACGTCTACCGCTTCAGTGGGGTGCTTATGACCAACATCGGGCTTAGCATGAGCTGTCTCAACCTTTTCTGCAACCACTTCAGCTTTGACCTCAATCGGCTTTGACTCTCTCACCTTAGACTCTTTGGCTTTTGCCTTGGTCGTCTTCGTCTTTGAGTCTGCAACCTTTTTAGATGCCTTTACGTCGGTCTCTTTCTTTGTTCGACCTGGCTCAAAGGGAAGCACCGTCGTCTTAATTTCATTCGCCTTTTCTTCAGCCTCAACTAGCTTCTGAATTTCTTCTGGTAGCGCTTCTCGCGACAGCACAAAGGTCTGAGCAGTTTGAAAGACGTTGGCGATCGCCATGTACATTAGCACTCCGGCAGGCAGCGGGAACCAGAAGAACATACCCGAAAACAGTACCGGCGTAATTTTGTTGATGGTTTCCTGCTGAGGGTTGGCGTTGGCGCTCTTACCCTGCCCTGACAGCAGTTGGTTGACGTAGAGACTGAGACCAAAGAAGACGATCATGCCGACAATATCCCAGTGGATGACTCCATCGGGATCGATCGCGCCAACTCGTCCAAGTTTGTCAATGAACAGAAAGCCTTTGTCGGCTGCAAGACCAGGCACAATGCTTTTGAGGGTGACATCGCCAGGCTGCAAGGCTTCGATCGTCCCGTCATCATTCAGCTTGACCCGTTCTGCGCCACTTGCCACTTCAAATCGGGGAGCCAGTGTCGTCTCAGGATATTCCTCTAAAAGCGTTTGTAGCGACTTACCGTCAACCGTTTGAAAATCAACCTTTGTTTTTTCGCCAACCACCAGCTTGTTGCCGCCTGCAAGTAACGCCGTTACGGGTGCATGTACCCCTTCTGCAACGTAGATGTTTTGAGGTGACGTTGTAAATGCCTGGGGCTGAATCTGCTCAATCTGCTCTTTCGGTAAGATTTGCAGATTGATTGAGTACGGAACATCAGAGAAAGGTGATCCTCGCAGGGTAGCAAACAGCGCGAACAGGATAGGCATCTGGAACACGAGTGGCAGACAGCCCGCAAGGGGATTGCCAAACTCCTTCATCACCTTGCCCATTTCTTCTTGCTGCTTGGCAGGATCGTCCTTGTAGCGATCGCGGATCTCCTGCTGCCGCTTTTGCATCACAGGCTGCACAACTTTCATGCGGCGCATACTGCGAATCGAGCCTGCACTCAACGGGTAGAGCGCAAAGCGGATTACCAACGTCAAAGAGACAATAGCCAGTCCATAGCTCGGCACGATCCCGTAGAAAAAATCCAGGATCGGCAGCATTATGTTGTTGGAAATAAACCCAATACCGAAGTCCATGCGCCGAACGTTGCCTCTCGTACGTTGTCAGTTTGAATCTAGCAGTTTAAATCAGTGTATTCAATTACCCTCAGCATACATGCGCTTGGTGGACGGTCGGCAAGTAGGGGTATTACACCCACTTACACATTCCCGCTCGTCCCCCCCTTATCTGTTACCTCTAGTTACCGAGTGCACCGCTAGCAGATTGCGCTCTAGGGGTCAATTTTTCATTGATGTAATCGTAAGTCGCACGGAAGTTGGGCATTGAGCGCAATTCTAAACGACTGCCGTCCTTGAGTGTAACCACCATATCGCCCCAAAGCCCTAAGCCACGGGGAACAGTCACTACTTTAACAATCTCAGAGTAAATAATATCTGCCCGATCGCGCCCCATCCAGCCACCTGTAACTGAAAGCCGCCGACTGGTAATGCGATAGCGTAGCCAGAGTGCCCTTACGATTGCGCCCACCGTTAGAGGCAAACAGATGACTGTAAAGCCCAAAAGCAGGTTAAAGATGAGATCACCAACATGAGGACCACCCTCATAGTAAATATCTTCGCTAATGCCCATCGTACACCTCAGCTTTTATCAGCAACTGCTCTAATTCTTGCAGAAATTGTGGGTAATCGCACTGCGTCGCCTCCGGCTGAACAATCACAACGATATCCCATCCGGTTGGAAACTGTGGCATCAGCAAGCGCACTGCCACCTTAAGCCACCGCTTGATGCGATTGCGGACAACAGCGCGCTTGCTAACTTTCTGACTAATTGAAATTCCTACCCGTGTTGGCTCTGGTGCTGCTTCAACGATCGGAGCCTGATCTACCTGGCAACGCTGTTTAGAATCTCGTGTAGGCGAGCGTCGCAGTACAACCAGCGTCAAGTGGTTAGACTTTCGCCGCCTGCCGTGACGATAAACAGCATTAAAGTCTTGTCTAGACCTGAGACGGTTTGCCTTAGAGAGTGCCACGTCGTGTACATCGCAACCAGCCAGATTTAAGCAACGGCTAGACGAAAGCGTCCTTTAGTTCTACGTGCTTGAATGACACGCCGACCGGTCGCAGTGCGCATACGAGCGCGGAAACCAGAAGTTCTCTTACGTTTGCGACTGGTGCCGCCCAAAGTTCGTTTTGTCATCGTTAGCGTCTCCCGCAGTTCCCCGTTAAAGGCTTAAAAAGCCACAGCTTTTGATTGTACCACTGCCAAAGCTGTTAGACCACACTGCTTGTGATGGTTTAACCGAGCCAGCGATCGCCAACCAGTGTGATTACACTTTTAGTTTAGCCGTTGTCGATTGAAATGACCCAGGTGCCAAGGTATCTCAGGAGCGGCGTATCTCCGGGCGAGAGTACCTGGCAGTTAAAATAGTAGACACCCGAATTGGGGTTGCGCACGTTAGCGAGCTGGATTTCGACGTTGCTACCGGCTGGAATGGGATTAGTAGGAAAGATCTCAATAAAGTTGTTTTCCTTGTTCCAGTTCACTTCCTGAAGCGGCACTGATTTGTTTTTAACGATGATTTCCACATCTTTGGGGTCAAATTGCCCCTTGAAGTAATCGGGATAGGCGATCGAGAACTGAGCCACTGCCAGCTTCATCTTTTTGGCGGGAATTCTCAAGCGATAGCGCTCGCCAGCACCGTTTGCTCTGCCGCCAAAGTCTAGACGATAGTTCAGGTTATCTTCACCTTTAACACCACCAAAAATGGTGAGACCAGGTAGCCCCTGGGCAAAGCTCAGCAGCGGCAGCCCTGCGACCAGTACGCCTGCGATCGCAAGTCCAGACAAGGCACGTTTAACAGAGATTCTAGGAAACATAATCGGATTACTCAATTGGCAGAGAGTTGGTTAACAGGTTGCTAATCTTTGGCTAAGTAGACTCTATCAGGATTTATGAGTTGATCACACTCATTGAACTTCGCAGCTTGAACAGCTTAAACCTCGGTGTTGTAGTTGGCAGTTCTCGGTCGAAATTCGTATCCAGCCAGAAGCGCATAGCAAGCATTCAGACGGCAAGCATCGCTAAAAGTGCCCTCGCTGACCAAACCCCAAAGGCATTGATGCTTGCCACCTGTACTTAGCTGCAATCACCAGGGCACGTGCCAGAGAGGATAACCTCGATCGCAACCCGTACCATCAAGCGACGTATGGTAACCATTCATTGCAAACCAGTCACGAATGGTTATAAAAAGAAACCATTTTACAGAAAACTTTTTACTATGAATAACTACCCAACCTATAAGCCAAAATCATAAGACAAGTTAAGGAACTCACTACAGCTTTGAAGATCGACCTAATATGTAGGGTCAATGCGATCGCTCTTCAGCGACCGAATGTTCCGATTCACAACGTTAAATGAACGCCAGTAAGCGCTTCTACAGGCTGTACGACTCAAAAAAATAACGTTGCAAGCATCGGGTACTGTACGCATACGACTCATGTGATTGGTAACTACCCATGCCTGGGAAAAGCACTGTTTGTACAAGGAGCATTCATGAAGATTGGTGTTGCAAAAGAAATAGACATGGGAGAACGCCGAGTAGCGCTGATTCCAGACACTGTGAGTCGGTTAGTCAAACAGGGTTTAGAAGTCTGGGTGGAAGCAGGCGCGGGTGAACAGGCGTTTTTTGCCGATGCTGCCTACGAAGCCGCAGGAGCCACGATCGTCGCTGACACAGCACGTTTGTGGGGCGAAGCGGATGTCTTGTTAAAGGTGAGTCCACCCCGCGAACGGGAAGATGGGCGGCATGAGGCAGATTTGCTGCGCGAAGGCGCAACACTCATTGGCTTTCTCGATCCGTTGGGAAATCCAGGTGTGATTAAGCGGTTAGCTGATCGCAAGGTAACAGCCTTTAGCATTGAACTCATTCCGCGTACCAGTCGGGCACAAAGCATGGATGCACTATCGTCTCAGGCGGGACTGGCTGGCTATAAGGCGACGCTGATTGCCGCTGCCGCTTTGCCCAAATTCTTCCCTATGCTGACGACCGCAGCCGGCACCATCCCCCCCGCGAAAGTGTTTGTGATTGGGGCAGGGGTGGCTGGA
>JACMKO010000203.1 GCA_014380065.1 Leptolyngbya sp. ES-bin-22
GCTTAGTGTAGCCTGTGGTCTTCAGGTTTGAGAACAGTTTCAGCGCTCCTATTTGATTTTTTAACCTTAAAAGCTTCGGCTTGAAGAGCGCTGCAAAGAGTCTAGACGTGAAGCGCTGCCACAGCAGTCATTTTGTTAAGTAGTTGGGTTGAATTAAATGTAGGGCGGTTTAACGCAGTGTAACCCTTGCCGCTCAACGGTTTGAGGCTTTATGAAGAGACTGTCGCGTCTGACGATTAAACGCGCCTCCCTACTGACCTCGTTGAAGCGCACCTGTCTACCAGTTCCTTGGTACCTTTAAGAGCGGCGATCGTCACATAGCCTCGGTCTTCAATGCCAGAAATGAGTGAGAATAAAAGGACTAGCAATAAAAGTTAAACGTCATCTCATAATCGCTACTACCCTTTGATGCCCGCCAGTTCTCCCTCTAACACTCTAACTTCAGTAGAAGGCTCAAAGCCGACCGCTTCTTGGCTTAGCAATACGTTCAACCGCCTTCAACCCTCACCCGAAACGGTTGTACTACTGCTGGCGCTTGTCATTGGTAGCGGTACGGGCTGTGCTGTGGTGCTCTTTCACTATTTAATTCAGCAGATTCAGAGCTTCATGCTGGAGGACGTGATGGGAGTCATTGCACCTCTAGGCTTTTGGACGCTTGCCTGTATTCCTGTCTTTGGTGGACTCATCGTAGGCGGAATGCGCTGGCTGCTCAAAGATTTTGGTTCTAGCCTGTCGGCACTCATTGCAGTCGGGCAAGGGCTGGGCAATGTTTCGCCGCTGCGAGCAAGTGCGAAAGCAGTGGCCGCTGCTGCCTCGCTGGGCACGGGCGCATCCCTGGGTCCTGAGGGACCGAGTGTTGAGATTGGTGCCAATATTGGGGTTTTGATTGGACAGGCGCTACAGATGTCGAAGGAACGTCAACGGCTGTTGCTAGGCGCTGGGGCTGCCGCAGGGTTAGCGGCTGGCTTTAATGCGCCGATCGCAGGTGTCTTTTTTGCGCTAGAAGTCGTTCTGGGTACTACGTTCGCGACTTCTGCTGTGAGTGTCGTGCTGCTGTCGGCGGTTGTTGCTGCGTTAATCGCCCAAATTGGCTTAGGTGGACAGCCACCCTTTGCGCTGCCTAGCTATGAGGTGCGTAGCCCGTTAGAACTGCCTTTGTATCTTGGGTTGGGTGTGTTTGCTAGTCTGGTGTCGATCGCATATACGCAGTCTATTCAGACAGCACAGCGCTTGTTTGACGGACAAGTGCCTGGGTTGGAGTGGATGGGACGGTTGCCAGTAGCACTGCGTCCAGTGCTCGGTGGTCTTTGTGTCGGCGTGGTGGCGCTACAGTTTCCCCAAGGTTTGGGCATTGGCTACGAGACGATCGAAGCGATGTTGCGGGATGTCCAGTTTTCGTTGCCGCTGTTACTGAGCCTGCTGGTGGCAAAGCTGGTCATGACGGCGGTTAGTTTGGGTAGTGGGCTAGTAGGCGGGTTGTTTGCGCCAGCCATGTTTTTAGGGGCATCGCTTGGCGCAGCGTACGGCAAGGCGATGGCGATCGTGCTGCCGATCGCGCCTGGAGTGATCGCGGCTCCTCCTGCCTATGCGATGGTAGGCATGGCAGCCGTGCTGGCAGCGAGTGCCCGTGCGCCGTTGACCGCAATTTTACTGTTGTTTGAGTTGACCCGCGACTACCGCATTATTTTACCGCTGATGGCTGCTGTGAGCTTAAGTGTCTGGCTCGTTGACCGTTTAAAGCCCGTCAGCAGCCCGATCGCAGTGCAGTCAACCGGGCTGAAACTACAGCCAGACCAGGACTCAGAGGTGTTGCATCGGTTGTCTGTCGCTCAGGCGATGCACCAAAATTTTCTGGCACTGCCTGGTTCGCTATCAGTGTTACAAGCAGGCTTAGCGATGACGCAGCAGCAGTTTCGCAGTGCGCTGGTCGTCAATGATGCCGCTCAGTTGATTGGCATTGTGACGCTACAGGATATCCATCGCTTCCTTTGTCGCTGGGAGTACAGCCAACCCCATTTGCTGACAGATGAACTCAGCGCTAGCCCAGCGGTTCAGAGTTTGAGCGCCATTTGCACACAAGATTTGCTCTATGCGTACAAAGACGAGTCAGTGCATGATGCGTTCGTGCGGATGTCTGCACGGGGCTTGCGTCAGTTGCCAGTGGTTGATCGCAACGACTCTAACCACATTTTAGGGCTGTTAGAGCAGGAAAGAATCACGTTGATAGGCAGCCTCACCTTGATGCAGCAAGCGCTTCATTCCTACCTGGAAAGCGCATCCACAAATGAACTACGGACTACTGAGCCACCAAGCTCTGAACCGCTGAGCGTCCCACAATCACAAGCGCCTGTCTAGCGCTCACTTGTTGCGGATCGTCCAAATGTTGCTGAACATCATAAGCAACCCACCCGCAAAGATGGCGATCGCTAAGCCAGCAGGGAGGGCAGTCATCCAATCGATCGTGTCCATTTAAGCTTCTTCTTCAAGTTGGTCAATTTGTTTGAGATGGATGTGCTTTCGCCCCAGAGAAATCTCAAATTCGTCGCCGGGCTTTAATTCCATCTGTTTAGTGTAGGCAGAGCCAATGAGAAGGTTGCCATTAGACTGGACGCTAATCCGATAGCTGGCACTACGACCACCGCGACCGTTGGCGTTTTGCTTACCGTCAAGCTCAATGCCCTCAGCGTCAATCAACGCATTCAGGAACTTCATCATGTTGACGCGCTCTACACCGTTTTTTGTCACCGTGTAGTAACCGCACTCCCGCGCTTTTTCTTCCTTGCTGTGATGCTCTAACTCTTTTACTTTTTTGAGCAGCGGTTCACCTGCAAGAGGCTCAATTTTTTTCTTTTTACTCATCAACTTAGCTCGGAATTATATAGAGGGGATGTTAGATTTAGTGGCGCTCGCCAGAAGGTAAATGCTTTGACTGCGTTCTTACCTACCAGATCATACTACACCGTCTGTATTGTTTTTCTCATGCTCTAACTGCTAATTTATGCGGCTAATTTACTTGAGAGCGAATGCGCTCGTTGCCAACCACCAACCGCCTCTGTCACTGATAGTAACTGTCGAAAGCATTCAACTGCTTACTAAAATATAGACAAACCCCTTCAGAATTGACCTTCAACCGTTTTTTTAGTATCTATTGATGCCTCTCTCCCACCGCGTCCCTCACGCGATCGCATTCTGACTGTAGTCGCGTTGAGTGGGTGAAAGCCTCAGCCAGTCATTCATAGGTAGCTCAGATGCGCTTTACAGCTTGCGGTTACATCGCAAACATTTGCTCAAGATAATGCAGTCAGCGATCGCTTTCATTGGCTAAAGACGCACTTGGGACGAGCAAAAAGAGAAGGAGGACAGGGACTTTTCCATCTCCCAGATCCTCCTTCTCTTTAAGAGGCAGCGTGTGCTAACTACCCAAGCAAAGCGACACAGACTGCATCATGCCAATAGCAAGCTGTCAGCTTATTGACCGGGCTGCTGACGGTTTTGCCGCTTTTGTTGCCGCGCTTGCTCTAACTGCTGACGCTGCTCGGCAGTGAGAACGGCATCCATCTTCTGCTTGGCATCTTGACGAATGGCTTTCATTTGGGCTTTTTGATCGGCTGTCAAGTTCAGAGCAGCCCACATGCCGCGTGGCTTTTGCCCTCGTTGCCCTGCTTGTCTTTGCTGTTTGGCAGCTTCTAGCTGAGTTTTTTGCTCAGGCGTGAGAATGGCATCGATTTGACTACGAGACGACTCACGAATCTGCTTGAGCTGCGCCTTCTGATCATCAGTTAGATTCAGGTTAACGCCACGTTTTTGATACTGACCAGCAGGCGGTGTGGGGACTTGAGCGACGACTGGCAACATTGGTGCAGCAGAGGCAAGCGCGATCGCCAAAGCACCGGGTAAGAGTAAGAAGCGTTTTACGTTCATAGTACGGTTGTGTGTCTTGAAGTGGTCGGGTTGAACAAACTGATGCATCAGTTGTACAGGTTAAGACCATGCTTACTTTCAAAAGGTTCAATGCAGGTTGAGCTTAAGTAGAACGTCCCAGAGTTGTAATGTAGAGGACGGCTTCATCAAGCGGAATGCCCAAGACTTCATTCACCTGATCGTCAAAAAAGCCAGCGATGCCGCTCACACCCAGCCCAAGCTGGATGGCTGCCAGGTTAAGCCGTTGTCCCAAATGTCCGGCATCAGCGTGCAGGTAGCGGTAAACGCGATCGCCATAGGTCGCGATCGCGGCGTTCAGGTCGGCGGTGTGAAAAAGTACGGCTCCAGCATCACGCCCTAAGTCTTGCCATAAGCAGAGGAAGTGCAATTCCTGATGAAAGTTTTTGAAGCGAATTTGGCGCAGTTCCTGCGTTTTTGGCGCGTAGTAGTAGCAGCCTTCCTCTAGCCCGGTCACTGAAGACACAGCGATAAACGTTTCGACCAGACTCAAGTCAAAGTAGTCAGGCGAACCATCCAAACCTTGATCAATGTAGTGCTGGGGTTGATAGGTAAAGTCCAGCAGGGCGATGAGTTCCTCAAAGCTGAGAGCAGCGCCACTGTAAGCACGGGTCGATCGTCGCCGGAGCATCGTCGCTTCTAAGTGCTCCAGTTGGTTGCCCCAATCGATCGGTGCGGTCAGCGTCGAGACCTTGAGACAAAAGGGAAAGTTATATTTATCGGCACGTTGAGTCTGGGCGGCGGGCTTCCAGTTCACCTTAGTGGTGGTATCAAGAGGGAGTTGCGTGGCTTGATGCAAGTAGCTCAGGATTTGACCATCGGGAAGGGACGGGTATTCGTGCTGGGTCGCCGCTGGTAGAGCTGTGCGCGCCAGGGAAAGATTTTGCTTTACGTCCAGCAAATCGGCAAGGGGGAGGATCGCGATCGCCCCTTCTTGCGCCGCATCCAGATAAAGCAATTGCTGCATGGCTTCGTCTATAAAGCCCCCAATCAGGTGGGGGCGATAGTCCGTCAGCGCACACGCTAGTTCAATATTGCCGAGCAGATGCCCTGTATCTAAACAAAGACGACGGTAGGCGCGATCTTGGTAGCGCCACGCTGAGCGCAAGAAAACTGCCGTTGTCACCAGAGCAAGCTGCGTATTTTCGAGGACAGGATGCCAGTAGCAGGCAGTTTGCAGCTTTGTCCAGATATCGCTCTCCCAAAAGTGCCTCAAGGAGTGGGTATATGCCTGATAGTTGTAGAGTCCTGCTGGCAGCAAGGGAGTGCCGCGTGAAAGCAGATAAAGCTCAGCCGGATAAAGCCCACCCGCCGAAGGGGCAGACCGCAGGTAGTGCGGAGCACCGGGAGTATTAACCTTTCCAGTTAACCCATAGCTGCAAAGAAGCAATCGCGACAGCCGCTGCCACCAGATACCTTTGGGGTCAGCGTCGAGTGCGTTTGGGTCATCATTCAAGTAGGGCTTTAAATCAATCGAGGCACCAATCTTGTATTCCTTAAACGGTAAGGGCTGTTGGCTCCAATCGAGCGGCTGGCTTTTCGCGTTGATCGTTTCGGGCTTGTATTTTGTCCGCTCGTGATAGTGCTGGGCGATCGACGCGGTAAGGTCCGACATAACGGTTGCGGAAGAATACGGCTCCGCTCCAATCTTGGCATTCTCCTAGCCTAAAGCGCTACCTTTCCCCATGATCAGCGCGATCGCGGCTTGGCTGCTGTTTGCTCCTGTGCAAAAACCTGGAGGCGCGATCGCCAAACTTGATAGCCCTTCGCATTGAGATGCAGCCCGTCTGTACTTAGAGCGGCGGCTAAGTCACCGTTTGAGTCAGTAAAGTATGGATACAACTCTAGATAGTCAACGCCTTCCTCTTTTGCCATTGCTGCTAAAGTCTGATTTAGCTGCCGGATGTCGCTGTTGGACACTGCCGTTAAACGAGACTCCCAAGGTGCCGTTTGATGACCGTGCGTGGCGATGCCGCCTGTGGGCGATTGTGGCAAGCGACTACCAGCATGGGGCAAAATTGACTGCACCACAATTTGAGCCTGAGGATGCGCCGCTTTTAAGTGCAGCATAATCTCACGATAATTTGCCAGGAGGGTGTCAGCGCTGATGCCTCGAATCAAGTCGTTAATACCAATCATCACAAACACCGTTTCCGGTTGGGTTTGATCAAACAGTTTGAGCCGCCGCAACAGCCCAAACGTCGTTTCACCTGAAATGCCTTGATTCAACCAAACGTGCTCTTGGGGCAAGAGATCTGGCGGAAACCACAGGCTGAGAGAGTCTCCCGCCAAAACTGTGAGCTGCTTTGGCTGTGACTCGGCTGCAACTTTTGCCTCTTGTCCTAGCAGTGCCACCCATTGTTCATACGTCAACTGACGGCGCTGTCCTGGTTCAGGAACGGGAGGCACCTTGGTAGGGATGGCTTGAACAGTGGACGCATTGACCTGCGAAAAAGCAGTGAGGCTACCCCGTCTCACCAGCAACGCAGACGCAAGTAGCAGCCCGCTGATGCCGAAGGACAGGATAGCCCAACCAGGAAGAGAAACGAAACGCCTAGACACTGGCTCAGATTTAAGATGAATTGAGTCAGATTGTAGTGGCAATTTCAAGTTTTTTCAGCCTCTTTAGTCCGCTTGTTTTGCAAACGCGACTTCGCCAGCAAACTCTTCGCCGTAAGCACCTTCACCGTGCTCGTAAATATCCAGCCCTTCGTCTTCCACTTCAGGCTTAACTCGTAGCTCCATAAACAGCCCGAGCACTTTGAGGATGACGAATGTGCCGATCGCTGCGATCGCTGCTGCAATCAACACCGCAATCATCTGAGTGACTAGCTGACCAGGATTGCCATAGAGAAGACCGTTGTTGCCAGCCGCATTGACTGTCTTCGTTGCAAAGATGCCAGTCAAAAGCGCGCCGATGGTGCCACCCACACCGTGGACTGGAAAGGTATCTAAGGAGTCGTCAAACTGTAGCTTCGCCTTCAGGTTGACCGCAAAGAAGCAGCCAAGCCCAGTCAAAGCTCCAATGACGATGGCAAACAACGGCGTGACAAATCCCGCAGCAGGAGTAATACCAACCAATCCGGCAACAAAACCACTGCCCATACCAACAGCCGTCGGCTTGCCCTTCAGCAACCACTCCGCCAAAAGCCACGCCAAACCTCCTGCCGATGCAGACACAGTAGTCGCCACGAACGCCACCGTTGCCAAGCTTCCAGCACCAAGGGCGCTACCAGCGTTAAAGCCAAACCAGCCAAACCACAGAATGCCAACTCCCAGCAGTACAAACGGCACATTGTGAGGAATCACTGGCTTAGACATCCAGTCTTTGCGAGGACCAAGCATCCAGGCGGCAACCAACGCTGAGACACCAGAGCTAATGTGAACAACCGTGCCACCAGCAAAGTCCAAGGCACCCATTGCACCCAAGAAGCCTCTACCCCAAACCATATGCGCCAATGGTGAGTAGATGAAGGTAGACCAAAGGATGATGAACCAGAAGAATGCTTTAAAGGAAATGCGCTCAACGATCGATCCTGAAACCAGTGCAACCGTGATGATGGCAAACATCATCTGGTAAACCATGAAAACCTGGTGCGGAATTGTTGGTGCAAAGCCAATCGGGTCAGGCGCATCAAAGGCAACGCCATTGAGACCCAGCCAGCCTAGCCCACCAATAAACTGCTGGATACCACTGGCAAACGTTTGCCCTTCAGCAAGGGTCACATCAAATGCCAGCGTATATCCCCAGAGAACCCAGGTAACGCCCACGATCGCCATTGCCACCAGGCTCATCATCATGGTGTTAAGGACGTTACGCGATCGCACCAAACCACCGTAGAAAAACGCCAGACCTGGTGTCATAAACAGCACCAAGGCTGAAGATGTCAGCACCCAGGCTGTATCACCTGTATCGATTTTAGGTGGTGCAGCGGCAGCAGGCGCAGCGGCATCCTGAGCAACAGCAGGATCAACTAACGAACCTGACAGCAGGCTCAACACGGCTATTGCCACTAAAGGCAACCCGAACGCTAACACCAACCTGCGTAACGTCTTTTTGCTTTGCTCACTTGGCTCGCCTAAAGCCAAACTGACAAAGCCCTGCCAAATGGAGGCAATTGAGCGAGTGAAAGAGCTAGAAAGATTCCGACGCTTGCCTTTCGACCGCTTATGAAGCGTTAATTTAGACATTTTTACCAAAAAATCCTTGCGAGAACATCAATAGAAAACGGTAGGCAACTCACTGGGGCAAACTAAGTCAGGGCGGAACCAAAAAAAGGATTTGAGCGTTGCTTTTATCACTCAAACTACTGGGGCTGAGAGCCTTCAGCGGCAATTTTCTTGTACTGCTATCTGCATGGGGTGCAGCAATGGGATCGCACATAACCTCTTTGAGGGATACACGCTTAAAAATGATTGCACCAATTCTAGGAAGGTGAATTCTGTATAGCAGGTAACATATTGACTTTGGCGATTAGCTTGACGGCTGGATAAAGGCAAAGGATGAGCGCTTAAGCTTGGACTAGAGCGGGATCACGAGACGATCGAAAAATTAGTTTGCTGCAACATGGAGATTGGTTACAGCCCGATCGTCTACCAAAGCCCAACTTAAATTACTGCGTAAGGCACAAGCGACCCTTTACGTCACCCAACTGTTAGCGGATGCATTATCGACCTTTTCGCTGATACTGAAGAAAGACTGCTCAACTCAGGGAGGAGATATGCTGCTGTCAAAAGGGTTTGAAGTTGAAATTTACACCAGCACCCCTGAAGGGGACATCGTCGGACTGTCTGACAAAATCGTGGCAGCATTAGAGGGCTTCGTACGTGAGCCGGATAGCCGTAATGTAGAGTACACGACTCCTCCTTGCTACCGCTATGAGCGGTTGTTGTGCGATTTAGTCAGTCCTCGCTTGCGTCTACGAGACTATTTACAGCGGTTGGGAAACTATACGCTCATACCAGGCAGCACCCTTTCTTTAGGGCCTGTCGATCGCTTTTGGCGTTCCGATCCGGACAATCCATACCATACTTACATCGAGCAAACGTACGGCACCAGCGTGGTCACTGCCAGCATTCACATCAATGTCGGCATTAGTGATCCCGACTTGCTGATGCGAGCCTGCCGTTTGATTCGAGTCGAGGCACCGCTTTACCTGGCGTTGAGTGCCTCATCCCCTTTTCTGGGCGGGGAAGTCACGGGCTACCACTCTACCCGCTGGGGTTTGTTTCCCAAAACGCCTGCTCACGTGCCGCTGTTTGAAAGTCATGCTCATTTTATTCAATGGACTGAGCAGCAGTTGGCAGCAGGAACTATGCAAAATGTGCGACACCTCTGGTCGTCTGTACGACCCAATGGCGATCGTCGCCCCTACAACCTCAATCGGCTAGAACTCCGCATTTGCGATTTGGTCATTGACCCAGTCGCGCTACTTGCGATTACGGCACTACTCGAAGCGCGACTGATGCAGCTCATCAATGACCCGACGCTCGATCCGCTGCAACGCAGCCAACTGCCATTAGAGACACGAGCACACGCTTTAGCTGTTCTTGCCGACGCAAATGAACGCGCTGCCGCTCGCTACAGCCTGGATGCTGAACTACAGCATTGGCAGGATGGCCGCACCATCGTGGCACGAGAATGGCTTGAGCAGCTCTATCAGGAAGTCTGGGCGATCGCGAAGCAGGAAGGCTTTAGCTGCTTCCTCTTGCCGTTGAAAAAAATCCTGCGAGAGGGGAACGAAGCCCAACGCTGGCTCAACCTTTACAAGCAAGGAATGGCTGTACAACCCATCATGCAGGAGGCAATTCAAGCCGCAGCCGCTTACGAACTCACCCTGCAAGATGACCTGTGTCAGCCCTTAGTTGCCTAACAATCGCGTTTTAGCCTCTAGGTTCCGCACGTGAGGCTGATCAAGCGGAACGCTCACTCCAACCCCATTGTTGGAGTTGGAAGGCTCTATCACCGCAGCTTCTTGTCTGCAAGGGATGACAATTTCCCACTGAATCATTCCTCCGGACGGTGGCGAATTTAAATCAAAAGCTTTAAGCATTCACATGTTCCGCCTTAGAGATTAAAAAAAACTATCGATCGTGCTTCTTTCCTGATTAGAACTATAGCGCTCAAGACAGCCATTTCTGCTGCTCAAATCCATGCTCAGAGTCGTTTTAGTGCATCCCCAAATTCCACCAAACACAGGTAACATCGCTCGTACATGTGCCGCAACCAATACCGAACTGCACTTAGTTGGACCATTAGGCTTTGAGCTTAGCGATCGCTACCTTAAACGCGCTGGCTTAGATTACTGGCCCCATGTCAACCTGCACTACCACGCGTCGATCGACACGTTCCAGAAGCTACAGCAGCAACAGGGCGGTCGCTGCATCGGCTTTAGCACTTCTGGACGCTGTAGCTATACTAAATTCGCGTTTCAGCCTTTGGATTGGCTGCTCTTTGGCAGCGAAACGCAAGGGCTACCTGCCGATGTCCTTGCCGCCTGTCACGAGACGGTTTACATTCCGATGGCAAGTCAGCAGGTTCGGAGTCTAAATTTATCGGTCAGTGCAGCCGTTGGTCTCTTTGAAGCCCAACGACAATTGGGAAGCCTCGAGTAGACCACCAAACGTCCCTGCTCATGCCCTAGCTGATGCATCAATATGAACAACTCTAGTTTCTTCGCATCTCATCACGTGTCATCAACAAGTCAAAACGCTTGATGAGTATATGACCATCTAAGAATGAAATTATTTAGAGCGTTCTGCTTTAGCGAAGAAGCCTGCTGTGCTCTATGAATGCATCAAAATAGCCGTGCGACAAACGATCGATCATCTTTGATGAAATAAGAAATTCCTATCATTTAAGAGACAAGGTTTAGTAGGTTAGTTCGACTCTACTGTTCGCGGTGGAGCACCGTTAAACGCCATTGCCACAGCACTTCCGAAAGCCTCACGTGCTGCTGCCGCACTCATGAGCGCCTAAAGTGGCAGTTGCTAATGGTGATAAGGTACACAATTGCACGGTTGTTGAGTCACTCAATTCCGCTTTAATGTTGTTTAGGAAATGGGTGTGCTTGTGACTTCATCACTTGCTTCAGGGACAGCTCTACTCCCTTCTGGAGGCGGCTTTCATGGTTTACTCAAAAGCAGCGCTAAAGGCTCTCAAGCTAAAAAGCGTCATTGGATCAGGAGAATTTTTGTCCTCTCATGTGCTGATGCAGGAGCTTGAGAGGGGCAAAGAAGTGAGCGTGTGATAGTGAACAGATGTCGCTCACAAAGAGCGATTAAAGGTTTTTTCAACACGGATTGTAGATTTTTGGGGTTGTGTTAACTTGTCTAAATTGAGAAAGCAGGGTACTCTTGCCTAAGTGTTTGTTGCCAGTGATCTAGATCGCTTTCCTATGTGATTTCTATCATTGACCGATGGCAAACTGATGTGACTCAAGGACAGTTAAACGCTGGACATTTTAGGAGGTCGTTTTTTTGGAACGAACATTTCCGCAGAAGGTTAAGCCTGTTCCTTCCTGTGAAGTTGAAGAGGGTGTGATGGTGAGTCAAATCAGGCAGACTCCGCCGGAGATTAATCGTCTGGTCCGTACTTCTGCCGCTGTGATCGGCTTGGCGCTCTCGATGGGAGCATACAACCTCCCCAGCCAAACTGATGAGGCAGTTGCCGCAGAGCCCCTAGCTGGCGAGCCGATCGCAGATACGGCTTCTTCAGAGTTTGGTGTTGCTGCTGTGCCTTACAGTGCTGACCGGACTGAGCAAGCTCAGAGTCTTTCTTCAGGAATTGTTGAACACACTGTACAAGAAGGGCAAACGCTTTGGCAGCTTGCTCAATTCTACAAAATTGATGCTGCCACAGTTGCGTTGGATAACGGCATTTCTACAAATGCAGTGCTGCACGTCGGTCAAGTGTTGAAGGTTTCCACCGATAGACGGGTCAGTGCCGTAGCGCAAGCTGCTGAAGCTGCCAGCAATCTGCCTGGATACTATGGTCCAATTGAGGCTACTAGTTCTGTAGATGTCAGCCGGAAGGCTATTTCGCAGGCTCAATATGGCGAGGTGCTGAATGCTTTGAAGCAAAAGCAAGAACGTCTCCGGCAGAGCCTTGCGCAATTGAAAGCGTCTCATCAAGGCAAGGAAGAAGTTAATACTCTGCAAGCGGCTCCAGAGCTTACAGTAGGTGCTGCTGCTTATAGAGTCCTGCCAGGAGACACGTTAGAGTCGATCGCTAAAGCTCGCAGTGTTTCTTGGGAACAGTTGGCAGCGGCAAATAGCCTCAGCAACCCAAATGTCTTGAGCGTCAACCAAATGCTGGTTATGCCTCAGGTTCCTGCTGAAGTATCGCTAGTCTCGCCTACTGAAGTACCTGTGATCATTGCCTCAGCGAACCCAAGTCGCGTGATACTTCAGCGCTCTGCGAATGTTCGTCCAAAGGCAAACGGCTCTCAGAAGCCGATGTCGATTCCGGCTACAGCAAAGACAGAGTTTGCTGTTGGAGAGACACATGGAAGCGCTGTTCTGGCGGCTCAAACAGATCAGGTTCCCGCTGCCGAGCTGATGCCTACGGTTTCGCTCACTCACTCGCCAGTCGCTCCAATCGCGATCGGCGGTAGTGCCGAAGTTGCAACAGCGTCTTTTACTGGCAATCAGCCAGCTCAAGCAGAACAGTCGGGTCCTGGTTTTCAGCCCACTTATGTCGAGAATCTCAGACTAGAGATTGTCAAGCTTCGAGAGAAGTACCAGGGTTCAGCAAGCCAAGACCAGGCAACGGTTGTACACAGTACTAAAGTTGCTGCCGCCCCCCTTAATATAGCTGCGCCGACAAACCCTGAGTCGTCGTCAAACGGGGCTGAGGCAGAGCTTGAGCCGACCAGATACACAAAGGCTCTACAGGCTCAAATTCGTCAACTGCATTCCAGCCGTCAGCAAAATAGACGCGATGAAATGCAGTCTGCTGCTGCTGATTTAGCTCCCACAGCAGCCCGCTCCGAGCCGCAGCTTGTGGCAACGGCATCGATCGGGTCTCAAAGCTATGAGCCGCTGCTTTCGTCTTCCGTTGGCAAAATGGTTTCGCCGGATTTGCCGCCACTAGGCTCGGTTGACGCTTATTTACCCGGCAATACAGGTAAGTTTAACGGCTATATCTGGCCTGCAAAAGGCGTTTTGACTTCAGGCTACGGGTGGCGCTGGGGACGGATGCACAAGGGCATTGATATTGCTGCTCCGGTTGGCACCCCTGTATTCGCAGCGGCGGCTGGCGTGGTGATTACTGCGGGCTGGAACTCCGGCGGCTATGGCAATATGGTCGAAATCCAACATCCAAACGGTAGTGTTACTCTTTACGCCCACAACAGTAGGCTTGTGGTTCGCGAAGGGCAAGAGGTTGCTCAGGGTCAGCAAATTGCTGATATGGGAAGCACAGGCTATAGCACTGGTCCGCACTCTCATTTTGAAGTTCGTCTTCCTGGACAGGGAGCGGTCAACCCAATGGCTTACTTACCCAGAGGGCAGTCTTAGAGGCTTTTAGGGTTCAACAAAGACCTTACTGCTTTGAGGGAGCGCCATCGCTCCCTTTTTTTGTGCCTTCTAGGAGGCTCTTAACTAATACGCCATGCTGATCAGTAGCTAAGCGTCATTAAATTAAGGATATTTGGGAGTGAAGGGGACGAATCCCTTTGTCTGAAAGAATTTCCAGCTTCGGCATACAAGGTAGCCCATAGACAAGACGCGTCTTCCAGAGGCTTATGCTAAAAGCCCAACGTGAAACGTGCGCAAGCATCGCCCTTGATCGCACGATCGTGCTATGTTATGAAAGCTATTTATTCAGGCTCAGTAGCTCAGTTGGTTAGAGCAGGGGACTCATAAGCCCAAGGTCGCAGGTTCAAATCCCGCCTGAGCCATGCTTTCAGAAATCCAAAGTCAAAAATCAGGTACGACTATGTGCCTTTTCACCGCCGCATAGTGCTTATAGATCACCTCTGGAGAGTTGCCCACGAGGTAAGCAACGTCTTTGGGGTCTAAACCAGCTTCTAGAGCCAGTGTGATGAAGGTATGCCGCGTGTTTTTCAGCGGTAGGTACTCCTTCACTTGATGTTCTGCCACGAGTGACTTCACCACTAACGACCAGCCGCGCTTTACCAGGTTGTGAGTGTCGATCGCTTTGCCCGACGGCGAGGGGAAAACGAACCCATCTGACCGAGGTCTGGAGCGTAGCAAACCCGATAGACGCGCATTGCAGGGGAACTCCCTGACTGAATGCGTCTTCGTTTCGCCCTGGATGTTGGTGTCACTCGGCATTGCTGCCTCAAACCGAATGAAGGAGCAATCGTGAGCTAAATGCTGCCACTGCAAAGCGCGTGCCTCTTCTAACCGACAGCCGGTGAGGAACAAAAGCTTGATGAAGCCTGTGTAGTAGGAATGTTTGATGGTGGTAGGTGTAGGGCTGAAGGTGTCAAGCTCGAAGGACTTGATGATGGCATCGCGTTCTGGAGCCGTGAAAGCGCGTCGATCGCCCTTGGCTTTCTTACGAAAATCCTTGACC
>JACMKO010000204.1 GCA_014380065.1 Leptolyngbya sp. ES-bin-22
GTTGCCGAAACGCCACCGGCTCTCTGGGCTGACAGGGCGAACACACGCTGACGTAACGTCAAGGGATCAAGTGGACTGATGGTTTCAAAGCAGCTAAAGGTATCGCTGGTCAGCAAGTGTGCCAGTCCACGTTTAAGGCGATAATCCGTGCTTTCGCCTTCTAGCTCTTGCAGTTGCCGATTGAGTTCGCCTCTCGTATGATCTTTAGCGTTTTGAAAAAGGCTAATTAGCTCGTGAGCGATCGCCCGTGTCTGTGCATCGATCGCTAATCGCTTGGGCACAATTTCCTCGCCGCTGTAGCGATGGCTGAGCAGATCAGTTGGAAGCATCCTGGATTTAGGCCTTTAGACTGACGAATGGTTGAGAACTACTGCCCAAAGTGAGATACCCAAACGAGCAAACAAATCTTAAATTCTACACAATAAGATTAATGAGCATCCGCACGGCGCATCGCTAAAAAAACCACTGTTGCTTGAGGCATTAATACCTATAAGGACGTGGGTTTAGCAAGGCCGTCATTGCGCGATCGCGCTCCGCTCAGTGCTACGAGCATTTTAGTTTTAAGTGTTGGCTTACTCACGGCACTAAAACCTGATCACCGAATCCTCTCTCAATTTCCCAACATCCTATGGTAACTACTCCTTCGTCGAAAGGTTCTCGTGCTCAATACGAAACGGATGACAACCAAGCAGAAGTCGAGTTGCTCCTAGCGGAACCTAGGCAAGAGAGCGAGCTTGATTTGGAGTTTCTCTACACTAGAGATATTGAATTTCGTCAAGAAACGATTTATTTTGCAGTGGTCGATCGCTTTTGTGACGGTGATCCTGACAATAGCGAAGGACCGAATCCAGAGCTTTTTGACCCTGAACGACAGGATTGGGGAAAATACTGGGGTGGCGATTTACAGGGCGTGATTGACAAGCTCGACTACCTCAAAAACCTGGGCGTGACTGCCCTCTGGCTCACGCCATTATTTGAGCAAGTAGAAGCACTCTTTGTGGATAATGCAGCGATTCATGGGTATTGGACGCGAGATTTTAAGCGCCTGAACCCGCGCTACATCGGCAAAGACGAAGATCCATCCCTTAACAATACTCAAGAGCAAAAAAATACGACCTTCGATCGCCTCATCGACGAACTGCACAAACGTAAGATGAAGCTCGTACTGGATATTGTTTGCAACCACAGCAATCCCGACTTCAGCGGCAAAAAAGGCGAACTCTACGACGACGGGGTCAAAATTGCCGACTTCAACGACGATCAGAATAACTGGTATCACCACTACGGCGAGATTACCGATTGGGAAGATGACTGGCAGGTGCAAAACCGAGAGCTTGCAGGACTAGCCACCTTCAACGAAAACAATAGCGACTACCGCAGCTACATCAAAGGTGCCATCAAGCAATGGCTCGATCGTGGAGTTGATGCCCTCCGGGTCGATACCGTCAAACACATGCCAATCTGGTTCTGGCAGGAGTTTAACGCCGATATTCAAGGGCACCGACCGGATGTCTTCATTTTTGGCGAATGGATCTATAGCCATCCCTCGGACGATCGCTCCGTTGAATTTACCAATCACTCTGGCATGACGCTGCTGGACTTTGGGCTTTGCACTGCCATTCGAGCCGCCTTAGCACAAGGAGCCGAAGGGGGGTTTCATCTGATTCAGGAGATTTTCGACCTGGATGACCGCTACTTTGGGGCGAATGAGCTAGTCACATTCATCGACAACCACGATATGCCCCGGTTTCAGAGTTTGAACCCTGACCCGGAGATGCTGAAAGTAGCGATCGCCCTCATCATGACTAGCCGTGGCATTCCCTGTATCTACTACGGCACCGAGCAATATCTGCACGACGATACCGATGGTGGCAACGACCCCTACAACCGTCCCATGATGATGCAATGGGATACGGACACTGACATTTATCGCTCGATTCGCTTACTCTCAGGTCTGCGTCGCCTGAACCCAGCCGTATCAATGGGTGGACATTGGCAAAAACACCTGGAAGCCGATGTTTATTGCTATGCCCGACGCTACCGCGACTCTATTTGTTTTGTTGCATTGAACCGAGGCGAGGCAACAACAGTCGAATCTATTGATACGGAACTACCGGATGGAGACCATACCTGCGTGTTGACCCGCAACAAGTTTGAAGTGAGCGATCGCAAGATCCTCAGCTTGGAGCTTCCCGCTCGTGGCGCTATCGTCATCAGTCACGTTGGCGAACGCATCAAAGGACAAACGATCGTGCGGGTACAGCTCAATGGCGTACAAACCCATCCTGGCGAGACGATCGTCGTCACAGGCGACTGCCCTGAACTGGGGCATTGGGATATTTCCAGGGCATACCCGCTGGAATACATCAACACCAACACCTGGTTTGGCGAAATTCCATTCGAGGAAAGTGTGGGCAAAATGATCACATATAAATATGTAATGTGGCGTGATGGTCAAGCACCGCTGCGTGAAAACCTGGTTGCTCGTCGCTGGGTCATTGCCAACGAGGGCACGGTTAAATGGCGCGACATCTGGGCATCGGGACCCGAATCCTGACGATGCTATGGACGAGGTTGTGCCGCTTAAACCAGCGTCACCAGCAGGAGACAATCTATTCAGTGGAGGTAGATTGACCAGCTTAGAACTTGGGCGCGATCGATCTGACGCAAGTCCTCGATCAGTCTCACTGCACTGGTTTGTTTCCAAAGCGTTTCGGCTGATAGGTTCTAGGCAGTGTTTTAGAACTTCTTCGCTGCGTTGCTTAGCCGCGCTGCACTGCAAGTTCGCGCTCACAGATTCAAGTCCACTCAAGAGACTGCAAGCCGTCTTTAGTCCCTTTAGTGGACTTCATGCCGTCAGCCCGGATTTTCAATCACGGGCGGGAGGGCAGCGTCGTGAAGGGTTTTAGACCACGCTCTACGCCCTCTAAGCACTGACCCAATTTTGCTGCCGCCTGGTGCTTAAAGCGCAAGCTTTAGACACTGAGACCATGCTGTGTACCGGATTTTTCACTGCACCCTCATTTACCTGTACAGCAGACAGCATCCTGTTGAATGGTGTTGCAAACTCAGCCACATTAAGTTCTGTCGTCTACAGATAACCATCGCTTATGAATGCTTGTTTCACCCGGTCAGGTGACTCTACGGGATGAAGTGTTTTTAAGACGCTGACAGGTAATGTTGATAGCAATCTGCCTCAGCGCATGAGTTTACGAAAAAGCCTTGCTGATTGAATGCCTAGCTAGCGGGGAATGCTCTTGTTGACACTGTTCGGTATAAATTTAGTTCGCATACTTAACAATATACGTTTGAAGTGATACGGCTTTGCCAAACGGGTGGATAAGCGGCTATTCTGCATAAGGTTGCTCTCGACGGGTGCCATCAAAAAAACTTTTTTCGACTGCAAGCAAGCAAGAAACGTATGCAACCTTCTCGTCATTTGATTGGTGTGGGTGTGGGAGTTTTAGTTGCCTTCGGTAATATGCCATCTGGTATATCGGAGCCAAGTCCCAACCAGCCCTCGTCCGCTGCTAGAACCGATGAACCACAGCCTTCCTCACTGCAAGAGGCGGTAGCATCTGTAGAAACAGCCCCTCTAACCACGTCTAGAGCTGTAGCGGCTAAACTCGTTGCCTCCAAGATTGTGCCAACCAAACCCATATTGCTTGACGCGATCGCGCCCAAAAGTGAACTCCAGGCTCGGATGGAGTTGGCGCAAGCTGCAGGGAGTGCCACGCCAAACAAGCCAACCAGTCCGACGACGACGAAGTCAGACGCGAAAAAGGCTGTTGTTGTACAGGCTTCGCCATCCACAACCCCCAACCTTGCACCAGCACCGTCCGGCTCTCAAGGACAGGCTCCCAATACAACACAGCCTCCACTGTCAACCCCTGACCCTGGGCCGTCCAGACCATTGGGTCCCGCCAAGCCAGGAACGGCACCCGATTACCTTAACCCCAACCCGAATCCGCTAAGCTTTCCGACAAAACCAGAGGAAGTAAGGCTGCGTGGTCTTCAGCCGCTTACCTTGCAGCAGGCGATCGAACTGGCACAGCGTAACAACCGCAGCCTTCAGGTCAGCCGGTTGCAGCTAGAACGTAGCAAAGCGGCTTTGCGGCAATCTCAGGCAGCAAGTTTCCCAACCTTGTCTGTTCAAAGCAATCTCAGTCGATCGTTGTCTCCTAACAGCGGGCGCAACCAGAACAACGCGCTGTCGTCGCTGCTAGGCAACAACACCGATCAAAGTACGATCAGCAATGCTTTCAGCGCTTCGGCAACGCTGAGCTACGACATTTTCACCTCCGGTCAGCGCCCAGCTAATATTCGGGCGGCTGAGAGGCAGCTACGCTCTGACGAACTTCAGGTAGAAATCAATCAAGAGCAACTGCGGCTTGATGTGGCAGGCGACTACTACAACTTGCAGCAGGGCGATGAGTCTGTCCGCATTCAGCAATCATCTGTGCGAAACAACGAAGCCAGCCTGCGCGACACGCAAGCCTTAGAGCGTGCCGGTTTGGGGACGCGCTTTGATGTCTTGCAGTCTGAGGTGCAATTGGCAAACTCGCGCCAGAACCTTACTAATGCGATCGCTCAACAGCAGATCAATCGACGGCAACTCGCGCAGCGGTTAAGCATTTCACCCGCGATCGACCTGGCAGCGGCTGACCCAGTTGATGTGGCGGGTGCATGGAACCTATCACTGGAAGAAAGCATCGTCCTGGCGCTAAAAAATCGGGCAGAACTAGAGCAACAGCTTGTGCAGCGAGAGCAGGCACAGCAGCAGCGACGAGCCGCACTGGCAGGCTTAGGTCCTACCGTCACCGCGCAGGCACAGTATCAGTTGTCTGATATTTTGGACGATGACTCTCCTGTGGGCGATGGGTATGCGTTTCAGCTAGGCGTGACCTGGAACTTATATGATGGCGGCGCGTCGGTTGCCCAAGCGCAGCAGGCAGAAGCCAATATTGCGATCGCAGAGCAAAATTTTGCTGACCAGAGCAATCAGGTGCGCTTTTCAGTGGAACAAGGCTACGCTAACTTGCTGTCTAATTTTGAGAACATCGGCACTACCACGCGAGCGCTGGGGCAAGCGCGAGAAGCACTCCGTTTGGCGCGGTTGCGCTTTCAAGCGGGCGTTGGCACTTCAACCGA
>JACMKO010000205.1 GCA_014380065.1 Leptolyngbya sp. ES-bin-22
CGGTCTTGTTGATGGCACCACTTAGGGAGGAAACTGGCAGGGAGTCCTCTCTTTAACTGAATTAACTGAAATCGTTGTGAATCAGTTTACAGTGAGGTAATTTTCAGCGGACACTTCTATTGGCGCATAAGGTCATTGGCATATGAGGACTGAACCGATGGGGCGATTTCGTTGGCTGGTCAGGTTGGCGATCGCGGCAGCACTTGCTGTCGCTCTAACGCAACAAACGTCTGCTCAGACCAAAACTCGGAGTGGGGTGCTGTTGCTGAATCAAGTCAGAGCACTGACGACGAGATCGACCACGCTTTCGAGCGGTAAACTGGCAGATTTGCAGACAGACCCGAATTTTGCAGGGGGTGCGTTTCAGGCGATCGTGGATGATGCCGCTACCATTCTCAGTAACTATACCGTTGTGAGCCGGGGTGGCTATTTCCCTGAAAATCGCGGCATTCTACGTGAGCGTCAATTAACGGTTGTAGAAGCGGTCTATCGTATTTACAGCCTGCCAGATGGCAATGAACTTTTCCTGTACCGCACCCCCACTGAGAACACGTCTGCATATTTCATTCGTAAGAAAAGCTGAAGTGGTTGAAGGCGAAAGGCTAGCGGTGGCTTCCGCTTTACAGCGAGCTACTTGAGAGGGGTGTTTTGCTGAGCGATCGATAGCAATCCACTGTTGGCTGTCATACTGCTGGTAGGAATAGATGTCAGTCTTGAAATGTTGATTGTAGGAAGCAACCATACGCCTTATGTCTGAATCATTTTCACCCCAAATCAGCGATCGCATCTGCCGTCACATGAACGAAGACCATGCTGAAGCGGTCTTGCTCTATGCCAAAGTGTTCGGCGCGGCTACAGCGGCTACGGCGGCTGAAATGGTCGCGATCGACGCACATGGTATGGACTTACTTAGTCAGGTTGGTGGCACGCCAACCCCCACCCGCGTTGTGTTTGATCACGTTCTAAAAGATGCAGAGGATGCTCACCATACGCTGGTTGACATGATGAAGCAAGCGCGACAAGCGGGAATGTGAGAGGACAGAACCTATGCGACTATTGATGGCGTTGCGTCGGTGGCGATCGCTGTGGCTGGTCGTCGCGTTTGTAAGCGCGATCGCCTTAACCAACTGTACGGGTGGTAACCAAGAGACCAAGCCAACGCTGAGCGGCACTGGTTCAACGCCCTCAGGCGCACTGGTCTATGGTTCCGCTGGACCGCCAGTTAACCTGGAACCGGGCAACATCACCGACGGCAATTCCATCATTGTGCAAGATCAGCTTTACGATCGTCTCATCACTTTCAAACCGGGCACCACTGATCTAGAGCCATCCCTGGCAACAGAGTGGTCTGCTGTTGACGGTAAAACCTGGACGTTTAAGCTACGCCAGGGCATTAAGTTCCACGACGGGACAGCGTTTGATGCTGAAGCCGTGAAGTTTAACGTTGAGCGCTGGTGGAACCCGCAGCATCCCAATGGTTATCGCAGTGCCGGGAAGCTCTACGAAATCTGGGGTTCGCTCTTTGGTGGCTTCAAAGGTAGCCCTAATTCGCTGCTGCAAAGTGTGACCGCGATCGACCCCACAACCGTGCAGTTTAAGCTGAAGCAGCCGTTCGCTGGCTTTCCAAACGCGATCGCCTCTGGTTTTTTTGGCATTGCCAGCCCGACTGCGATCAAAAAAGCAGGTGCAAGCTATGGCACACCGGGTTCGCTTGCAGTCGGTACGGGCGCTTTTGTGTTTAAAGAATGGCGCACGGGCGATCGTATTGTTCTAGAGAAGAATCCCGCTTACTGGCAGACAGGGCTACCCAAAGTCAAGCAGCTTGTGATTCGCTTCATCACTGACCCTGCTGCTCGTTTAGCACAACTGCGAGCCGGACAAATCGATTTCACTGTAGACCTTGCCCCAGACCAGAAAAAAGAGGTGGAAAGCGATTCCAGTCTCGATACAGTTCTACGTCCGTCCTTCAATGTTGGCTTTTTAGCATTGAATCCCAGTTATGAGCCATTAGCCGATGTGCGCGTGCGGCAAGCGATCGCCTACGCCATCAACCGACCCGCGATCGTCAAAGCGTTTTGGGGAGACTTGGGTTTGCATGATCCTCACTTCACGCCGCCAACGCTTGCCTGGTCACAAGACGCAACGCTAATTGCCTATCCCTTCGATCCTGCCAAAGCCAAACAGCTCCTGTCCGAAGCAGGCTACCCCAACGGCTTCAAACTCGATCTCTGGTATATGCCTGTTTCTCGCCCATATTATCCAACCCCAAAACTCGTTGCTGAGGCATTTGCAGCCGATCTCAGCGCGATCGGCATTCGAGTTTCGCTGCAAACAAAAGATTGGGCAGCGTACCAGGCGGAGCGGCTCAAACCGCCCGGCTACCAATCGTTTATGCTGGGCTGGACAGGAGATTACGGCGATCCTGATAACTTTCTCTACTATCACTTTGGTGCCAACAATACGGCTGATTTAGGCAATTGGACGAACGATCGCCTCTTTCAACTGCTTGATGAAGCGCGCCAAACCAGCGACAAAGCCGCCAGAGGCAAACTGTATGCTCAGGTCGATGCGATCCTGCATCGTGAAGTTTTGCGCCTGCCGATCGTCCACTCTCAACCTTTACTGGCAAAACGAAAGACAATCGACGGTTGGATACCGAGTCCACTGGGTTCAGAGCCGTTCGATTCAGTGACTAAAAAAGGGTAAACCACCCACAAGCAATTGGACAGCTCTACAAATGACGGGTTAAAGACACACAGTGCTTGACCTACTAGTTCATGCTCTCAAACATTTCAGTCGCCTAGACTACTGCGGGCACCCTAGTTTCTCTCTACTCGCGTTTCTCTTCAAAGAGGTGTAGGCACATTAGCAAAGGCTCTTCCTTCCGCCATACGGCAGTATCCTTCTCCTGATAGTTAAGTTTGGGCGATCGAACTGAGTATCCTGTCTACATGGCTACAGCGTTAGTGGAGTGGGCGACCACAAAACTCTCGCACGGCATCAGAGGGTCAATCGCACTTGTAGCGTTTACAGCGCCTACAGGTGATTTTACAAATGATTGCCGTTAGCACGTTACTCAGTCAAACTGCTTTGCGATTTCGTCGTTTTAAGAAGGGTAATTTCTTCAATAAAACGATCGCTGACGAACCGGGTTTAGTACCTGTAGCAAAGCCATTGAGTCAATAGTTAAACGTTTTGGTTACGTTCACATTCACTAAGCTATTGGAGCTAAAAAAATGAACATTCTTGCTTGGATCGTTTTAGGTTTGATTGCCGGTGCGATCGCAAAAGCGATTTATCCTGGCGCTCAAGGTGGTGGTTGGCTGTCCACCATGATCTTGGGTATTGTTGGCGCTTTTATCGGTGGTGTAGTCGTTAGCCTTCTCACTACTGGTACTCTGTCACTAGCCGGTGCAACTCTTAGCATCCCTGGTGTCATCGTCGCTGTACTCGGCGCAATGATTGCGATCTTCTTGTACTACCAGTTTTCTAGCCGGGCATACTAATTGATTGGGCTGTTCGTTGATTGCAACGCAGCCCCCAAAAAGTTGTGTAATAGGACATGCCTCTGCGTCAGCAGGGGCTTTTTGCGTTGTGCCCAAACCAGTTTATGGCACGAAAAATAGTAGTGGTGGTTGCCGTCAATTGCAGTTTTAGACAGTCCACACGTGAGGAGGAAAGCAGTCATAGTAAGAAAGGGGTAAGCACAAACGCAAATGACTCAAACCAAAATTTTGCTCTGGTATCGCTCAGATTTGCGATCGCACGACCACGAACCGCTACACACGGCGGTAGAAAAGATACAGGCAACGTCTGGACAGATTGTGCCCTTTTACTGTTTTGATTCACGGCAGTTCAAGCAGACAGCCTTTGGTTTTCCGAAAACAGGAGCCTTTCGTGTTCAGTTTTTGCTCGAAAGCCTCGCCGATCTGCGGCGATCGCTCCAGGCACTTGGCAGCGATCTGGTGGTACGTCAGGGCTTGCCAGAGGTTGTCATTCCTACCCTGGTGAAGCAACTGAAGCTGACTGCCGTCTATTATCATCGCGAAGTTACTTCTGAGGAAACGGCGATCGAAACGGCACTGCAAAACGCGCTGAAGCCGCTCGGCGTAGCGTTCAAATCCTTTTGGGGACACACGCTCTTCCATCCCGACGATCTACCGTTTGAGCTGAGGCAGTTACCAGAGCTGTTTACCCACTTTCGCAAACAGGTCGAGAAGCAGTCTACGGTCAACCCAGCGCGACGATCGCCCATACAGCTTCCGTCACTGCCGGACGTTGAAGCTGGCGTATTGCCTCCCTTAACAGACCTGGGGTTGGAACCACCAACGTACGACGATCGTGCCGTTTTGGTCTTCAAGGGCGGTGAGACGGTGGGTCTTGCCAGATTGAACCACTACCTCTGGCAGCACGACTGCATTAAGACGTATAAAGAAACGCGCAATGGCATGTTAGGAGCCGACTATTCCTCTAAATTCTCACCCTGGCTTTCGTTAGGATGCCTCTCGCCGCGCTACATCTACGAGCAGGTGCAGCAGTACGAGCAGGAGCGGGTACGGAATGACTCTACGTACTGGCTCATCTTTGAGCTATTGTGGCGAGATTACTTTCGGTTTATTTGCGCCAAGCACGGCGATCGCCTTTTTCGACGATCGGGTTTACAAGGCATTGACATTGTCTGGAAAGAGGATTGGCAGCGCTTCGATCATTGGCGCGAGGGCACAACGGGCTTTCCCTTGGTGGATGCCAATATGCGAGAACTGTCTGCAACGGGCTTCATGTCCAACCGGGGACGACAAAACGTTGCCAGCTTCCTGACCAAAAACTTGGGCATTGATTGGCGCATGGGCGCAGAATGGTTCGAGTCGCTACTGCTGGACTACGACGTATGTAGCAATTGGGGCAACTGGAACTATACAGCAGGGGTTGGCAACGATGCTCGTGGCTTCCGGTTTTTCAACATTCTCAAGCAGTCGAGAGACTATGACCCGCAGGGCGCATACGTCAAACATTGGCTCCCCATGCTAAGTAACGTGCCAGCCACTAAAGTCCACGAACCCTGGAAATTGCTGCCTGTAGAGCAGGAGCGCTTTGGCATCAAGATTGGGGTTGACTATCCCAATCCGTTAGTGGATTTATTTAAGTCCGCAGCCGCCAATGAAAAAATCTATAACGCTGCGATCGAAACTCAGTAGTCGGCGCTTTTGTCGTCATGCCGCAATCGCAGCAACTCCTGGTAAAAGCACGTCAGCGACGATGCTGCTCTCGACAATTTCAAAAACCTGATCCAGTTGAGTCAGCTCAAAGATAATCTTGATCGACGGGTGGAGATGACAAATTAGTAATCGGCACTGGCTACACTGAGCAAGATTCAGAGCCTCAACCAGAGCTAAACGTCCTGCACCATCAATAAACTCAACGTGAGTCATATCGATGAGCCATAAGCTGTCTTGCTCAGGCTCGATCGCGGCGATTTGCTGCTGTAGGATAGCACCCGCCTGTAAATCCAGGCGCTGTGGCGGTTGAAGTCGAATAACTTTTTTCTGATGAACAAGCGTTTCGTGAATCGGCATCATAATCTGCGTAGCCTACTAGCTGAGTGTGATTGAACCGTGTCTTGGCTTACCTGCCGTTCGCATTTATCTGCTCACTATAGAAAATCAGCTTCATAACCTTTGTATGCCAGACAGCGCTTTACAAAGTCTTTACAATTAGCGCGGGTTAAAGCCTGCATCGCATAAATTTTGACGTTTTGACGCTAAATTGTGTGCAGCGACACTCCATTTCCAAGTCAAGCCGCTTTGGAACTAACGAGACTAAAAGACCTTCATTGACAGATTTCTAGAAAGCGCGTCAAGATTGACAAAGAATGACGTTTTTTATTTGCCGCGTTGCATGTCACTGGATTTTATCTCGATAGAGAAGATTGAAGAACTTGCGCAGCAGTACGGCTATTGGGCGGTTTTTCTAGGAATCTTTCTAGAAAGTCTGGGACTGCCCATTCCTGGAGAAACTGTAACTCTGGCAGGTGGTTTTTTGGCTGGTAACGATCAGCTTAATTATTGGATAGTCCTGATCAATGCCGCCTCAGGCGCAGTGCTGGGTGGCAATGTTGGTTACTGGATTGGGCGGCGTGGCGGCTGGGCACTATTGTTAAACGTTGGGCGGACTTTTCGCGTCGGTGAAGAGCGTCTGGAGGCGATGAAGCGTCAATTTAGTGAAAACACGGCTAGAACTGTGTTTTTCGGTCGGTTTATCGCTCTTTTACGTACCTTTGCAAGTCCGCTTGCAGGCATTGTGCAGATGCCCTACTTGCAATTCACGCTTTACAACACGCTGGGCGCGATTACATGGGCATCGGTTATGGTGAGCCTTTCGTATTTTGCCGGTCAGTTTGTGCCTTTGGAGAAGATGGTGGCTTGGGCAGGTCAGTTTGCCTTCGTGATGCTGTTCATTGCGATCGCCTGGATTACGGTTCCCCTCTGGCTTGAATCTCGCAAAGCGAAACAGATTGTTGAAGCTGATGCACAGCCCGATGACCAACCTGCTAGTGGCTTATAGCCACAGGCTTACAGCAGCTTTAGGCACGACTGCTGAAGTTATCGAAGGGCAAGTTTAACCAACATAACGCTCTTGAGGCTTGCCAAGGGGGTACCGTTAGCCGTTCAATGGCATCTATACTACTACAGGGCATAAATCTAGGGTTTTTGGACGGGGTGCAGGGGTGGAACCCCTGGCTGGGGGCTAAGCTCCCATACTCCCTTTAAACCAAAGTTTATGGGCTGGTGCAGTACACCCTCTCTACGATACTTTTGGCATGTCTTTTCGTGCAACGATCGCGCAACTGAGCGCAGTTTTAGGTGCAACGTCGGTCAACCATGTCGATAGCACATTAGAAGCCACGGCATTGGGACTGACGACAGATACTCGTACCCTTAAAGTGGGTGACGTGTTCTTGGCGCTACGAGGTGAGACCTTCGATGGTCATGCCTTTGTTGAGCAGGCAGCCGAAAAGGGCGCGATCGCTGCCATTGTCGATCATCGCTTCCTCACGGATGGACTGGAAGGAAATCGTAAAACCTTTCAAGATTCGGACTCCAAGTTACAACTGCCATTACTGCAAGTTGCAGATACCTTACAGGCATATCAAGCGATCGCGCATTGGTGGCGCAATCAGTTCAGTATTCCTGTCATTGCGGTAACGGGGTCGGTTGGCAAAACCACGACGAAGGAGTTGATCGCAGCCGTCCTCTCGCTCCAGGGAACCGTGCTAAAAACGCAGGCAAACTATAACAACGAGATTGGTGTGCCCAAGACGCTGTTGGAGTTTGGCGCGGAGCACGCTTTTGCGGTGATTGAAATGGGGATGCGGGCACGTGGTGAGATTGCGCTACTCACTCAGATCGCGCGTCCCGATTTAGGTGTCATTACTAACGTGGGGACAGCGCATATCGGTCGCCTGGGTTCTGAACTGGCGATCGCGCAAGCAAAATGTGAACTCTTAGCGACAATGCCTTCTACCAGCACTGCCATTCTTAACCAGGATTTGCCGCTGCTGAGGCAGGCAGCCGCAACGGTTTGGCACGGAAAAACCATCACTTATGGGTTGGAAGGGGGCGATCTGCATGGGCAGTTGCTTGACCCTGCCACGTTAGCTGTGGGCGACTGGACGCTACCGCTGCCGCTGCCGGGTCAGCATAACGCCTTGAACTATCTGGCAGCCCTTGCTGTCGCCAAGGCGCTGGGCCTTGACTGGTCGCCACTGAAACGTGGAGTGACCGTCAGCCTGCCGGAAGGGCGGGCTAAACGCTATGAGTTGCCCCGTGATGTCGTGCTCTTAGATGAGACCTACAATGCGGGACTGGAATCGATGCTGGCATCGCTTCAGTTGCTCGCCCAAACGCCAGGAACACGCCGGATTGCTGTACTGGGCACTATGAAAGAGTTAGGGGGGCGATCGCCTGAATTTCATCATCGGGTTGGCGTTGCGGCAAGAGAATTGCATCTCGATCGCTTGCTAATTCTGGCAGAACCCATCGAAGCGAACGCGATGGCAGCAGGCGCAGCGCCCATTGCCTCAGAATGTTTTGCCAATCATGCGGCTATGGTTGAACGGCTACAAACGTTGGTGCAACCGGGCGATCGGCTCCTCTTTAAAGCCTCACGAGCGGTTGGGCTTGACCAGGTGGTCAACCAGTTTCGCGCCTATCAAGACAAGCAGAGCTAAGACGTTAGGTTTTCGACCAGGCAGGGTGCGCTAGCAGTGAAGCAATCACCCGTACTCCGCGCAGTTGATTTGATAGCGGCAAATGCCCTCTCGGTGCCGATAAATCCCACGTAAACGCCTGTGGGTAGCGTGTCCAAAGATTACCTGTGCGCCAGCCAATCTTCGACCAAAGCTGACCCCAGTTTTTGCCAACGCTCAACCAGAGTTCGCGCTGGACAGAGAAGCCAAACTTGCCCTCCGAATGTGCAAGCCAGAGCCGATCTAGTGTGTGTATGTCGGCGATCGGCAACTGTTTGACTTCTGTGAAATACAGCCATTTACGCTGGACTGCTGCTGCACCGACGGCTTCACACATTTTCTGCAAAGTCAGTTGATCGGCTTCTTGAAAGGCTTGTTCAGCCAGGAGTCGTTGTAGCGGTGCATAATCGATACCGACCTCAGAATGCAAAGGCACCACGCCTTGAGGAAAGTAATTTTGCAGAAAGGTCGTTGCCGCTGTAGCACCTGACTGAAATAGCATTTGGTACGCCGTTCCCACGATCGCGAGGGATGCAGGGCTTTCTAAGAGCTGTGTCGCGTCATCGCTCGTAGACTCAGAAAGAAACCGCATTAGCGCTGCAAGCCCTGGTTCACCAGTTGCACCCAGCGTCCGCACGATTTGCACTTGACTTTTGACAGGAGCGGCTTTTAGTTGAAGGTAGAGCGCGTTCGTCGCGTCTGCATCGTCCCCTAAAGGCGCAGCAATAAGGTTGCCAGTCGAATGAGCCATCTTAACCATCAAGTCACGTACAGTTGAGCGATGAGCCAAGTTGAGAAAGGGTACAAGCACTCAATTTGGTTGTGCAAGCTAATCGTGCTTTTGAAGGCTTGAGGCAGCTCAGCCGCTTAAGAGCCAGTTCTGCATCAAGGGAAAGGACGGCACGATCGCCTCACACAAGCCTCAAATGTCCACGTTAGCAGGTCTGTGGCGTGTTTTCAAAGCGACCGATGAAAGATGGCACAACGCCATGTGAAAGCGGTGCCAAATATGGTTCATGTAGCCGCGAAAAGACAGGTGAGTTTCTATGCCTGTTTTGCTGCCAAAATGCGGTTCACGATCGCAGATGTGGAACTGGGTACTTCAATTTGAATCAACTCAATGCGACCACCGTATGCCTGCACGATCGCCGCTTCAGGTAGCGTCTCTAGCTGATAATCGCCCCCCTTGACATAAACATCCGGCTGAAGCGCTGCAATAAGCTGGCTGGCAGTGGGTTCGGCAAAGATCACCACACCATCGACTGCTCTAAGTGCAGCAAGCACCTCAGCTCGCTGCTCCTCAGGCACGATAGGGCGGGACGGTGAACCAGCGGCTTGGGGTTTGATTGTCTGCACTGAGCGATCGCTGTTTAACCCCACAATCAAGGTTTTCCCCAGATTCCTGGCAGCCTGTAAATAACGCACATGCCCTGCGTGGAGGAGGTCAAAGCAACCATTCGTAAACACCAATGGTCGCCAGCGCTGTGGGTCAGCCGCGATCGTCTGCTTCAGGTTATCTAAGCTATAGCAACCAGACATAGGAAAAAAGGCTAAAGGCTGAAGGCTAAAGGATAACAAGCATGGCTTAGCCCTTGTCCTTTAGACTCTCAAGCTTACAGCCTCAAGGTTACGATCGCTCTTCTCCCAGTAGGCTCTCGGTTGGCAGCTTGTAGCCACGCTCGAAGGCAAAGCGAACCAGTTGAGAGCGATTTTCTAACTGCAATTTACTGAGGATGTTGCTTAAATGCGTCTGCACGGTACGAGGACTCACAAACAGTCGATCGCCAATTTGTTTATTGGTAAACCCTTGAATCACTTCCCAAAACACCTTTTCTTCGGCAGGTGTCAGCGGTAGCGGGTTGGGTGTGGCTGCTGCATGACCATTGAGGGACGCACCATTGTGCTCGCGCTGGAGCAGCAGCACAATTTCGCTGTGAATACGGCGCGATCGCTCAAGCTGCGATTCAATCTTTGCCAGGAGTTCTCTGGGTTCAAACGGTTTAATCAAGTAATCGTCAGCCCCGATGGAATGCCCTTGCACCCGATCTTCTACCTCGCCTTTACTGGAGAGAAAGATGAAGGGCACGAGTTGACCAGAGCGGATCGATCGGAGACGACGGCAAAACTCAAAGCCATCCATCTCAGGCATCATGACATCGGAAACCACTAGATCTGGTGGATCTTGCTCAAATAACTTCAGTGCTTCCATGCCTGACACGACAGCTTGCGTCAGGTAGCCCCGTTTTTCCAGGTAGCGTGTCAGCGCCATCCGTAAGGTTGCATCATCGTCAACCACTAGAATTTTTTTCATCTAGATTCCTGGGACGGGAGTACAGTATGGGCACGCAGAAGCAAGCGTGAAGCAGTTTTGCGCCCATTGTCTAGTCACACAGCTTAGCGGCATCATTCAGATATCTTTAGAGTGGGGATAAGGTAGAAAAAGGATGATTTTTTTATGGCAAGCCTTTGGGTGAGATGCACATAGTTTTCCCATGCGTCCAGATGAATTAACCCCATACAGCATACAGTCGCCTGATTTTAACGCCTTATTTGGATTAATTAAGCTGAATTGCTGATAAAATTCAGCATTTTCTTTATTCTATTTTTAAGATTCGTCTCCGAAACTGCCAGTCCAGGTAGAACAAATCATGCAGAATTTAGAGTTTGGCACATAATGTAAAGCGGCTTCACTGCGCTACTGTGCGTTGAGCCTGAGCGCACAAAACAGTTGGCGCTCTACTGTGGATGAAGCAAGGCTATGACCGCAACGCGTGTGACGTTATGTGTCATTGTGGCTTCAAAGCTGGCTCGCAACGGGAAGTTTGCGATCGCGTTGACCTGGCACCTGATGCTCTAGCGATTGATTGGCGTATCGCGGTCAGATGGGCTACAAACCTGTTCAGCCGTTGGGCTATTCTAACCAGTGGCGGACTGATTCGTACTTTTTGTGCATGACCTGCTCGTTAGTAAGTTGGTTCGACACTGATTGACTCTGGAGCGCTGCTACACACGTACAGGAGTGACTGTAAATGACCTATAAAAAGATTTCGCCCCCTGCAACGGGCACCAAAATCACGTTCCAAAACGGTGAACCCAACGTCCCTGACGATCCCATCGTTCCCTATATTCGTGGCGATGGTACGGGCATTGACCTTTGGCCTGCATCCCAACGCGTTTTTGATGCGGCAGTAGAAAAAGCCTATGGCGGCAAGCGCAAAATTAACTGGTTCAAAGTCTTCGTTGGCGATGAGGCCTGTGATGTGTATGGCACCTATCAGTATTTGCCAGAGGATTCGCTGGCAGCGATTAGAGAGTATGGCGTAGCGATTAAAGGCCCGTTGACAACTCCGATCGGCGGTGGCATTCGATCGCTCAACGTTGCCCTCCGTCAGATTTTTGACCTTTATGCCTGTGTCCGTCCCTGTAAATATTACGCGGGTACACCCTCACCACACCGCACGCCAGAGAAGCTAGACGTTATTATCTATCGCGAGAATACAGAGGACATCTACCTCGGCATTGAATGGAAACAGGGCAGCGAAATTGCCGATCGGCTCATCAAATTCCTCAACGAAGATCTCATTCCCGCTACGCCTGAACATGGCAAGAAGCAAATTCCGCTGGACTCAGGCATTGGCATCAAGCCGATCAGTAAAAAAGGCTCCCAGCGTCTGGTTCGTCGTGCCATGAAGCATGCCCTGCGCCTGCCCAAAGCCAAGCAGATGGTGACGCTGGTTCACAAGGGCAACATCATGAAATACACCGAAGGCGCGTTTCGTGATTGGGGCTATGAATTGGTGACGACGGAGTTTCGTGCCGAATGCGTCACCGAACGCGAATCCTGGATTTTAGGCAACAAGGAACGGAAGCCAGACATCACCCTTGAAGAAAACGCACGTCAAATCGAGCCGGGTTACGATGCGCTGACGGCTGACAAAAAGGAAACCATTTGTGCCGAAGTAAAAGCCGTGCTGGAGACCATCTGGGAGTCTCACGGCAAGGGGCAGTGGAAAGAGAAAGTGATGGTGAACGATCGCATTGCCGACAGTATCTTTCAGCAAATCCAGACCCGACCGGATGAGTATTCTATTCTCGCAACGATGAACCTGAATGGTGATTACCTATCCGATGCCGCCGCCGCGATCGTCGGTGGCTTAGGCATGGGTCCTGGAGCCAACATCGGTGACGAGTGCGCCATCTTTGAAGCGACTCACGGCACCGCCCCCAAACACGCTGGACTCGATCGTGTCAACCCAGGTTCCCTCATCCTCTCTGGAGTCATGATGCTGGAATACATGGGCTGGCAAGAGGCGGCTGACCTCATTACCAAAGGGATTAGTGCAGCGATCGCCAACCGCGAAGTCACCTATGACCTTGCTCGCATGATGGAACCACCTGTAGAGCCACCGCTGAAGTGTTCAGAGTTCGCCGAGGCGATTATTCGGCATTTTTAGGTGAAGGAGTGAGGGGTGAGGAAGTTTTGTGTTTCAAATGGTGCTGCGATGCCAGGGCGTTTTGAGTAACTTCTGACTCCCTACTCCCTACTCCCTACCGACTAATCCGAATCAACAAAATCCCGCCAAATACTAACCCAATCAGCGTTGGCAGCCAGCCAGCCAGGAAGGACGACAGAATATCAAACTGGTAGAGTGCTTCGCAAATGCTGATGAACAGGTAGTAGGACACGATGAGCACCAGGCTAATGCCAAAGCTAGTGCCGCGCCCAACGCCTCGTCGGGGCTGTGTGCCCAGAGTCGCACCGACTAGCCCAAACACCAAACAAGCAAACGGAAACGCCATCTTCTGATCAATGCGCAACGTGAGTTTGCGAATCTCTTTTTGGTTGCCCGTTTGGCTGATGAGGCTTAGATAGTCTCGGATTTGGGCAATGTTCATTTCACCAGGATCGAGCGATGTTTGCGCGATATCGAGCGGTGTGCGTGGAAGCTGGATCTGCTGCTGCACAAAGCGGATGATGTTGCGGTAAGACCCATCTGGCGCAACGACATAAATTGTGCCGTTGAAGAAATCCCAGGTTTTTTGGTCGGTATTCCAAACAGCAGACTCAGATGCCACAATCTGGTTCAAGCCATCCTGAGAAAAATCGAGGATGGTTAACCCTTTCATGCGTTTGCCATCAAATTGCTTTGCGTAAAAGATGCGGGATAGCACTTTGTCTCGACCGCCATTTGGCTGCTTAAAATCCCGAAACTCCTGATAGAGAATATTTTGTTCTCGAAACGACGGCTCTTTTTTGTTCAGCGCTGCATCAAGCGTTTGGGATGCCTGACGGTTCGCCGCAGGCACGATCGCCTCATTAAACGCAAACGTAATTCCTGTGACAATCAAACCCATCAAAATTGCAGGGGCAATCAACCGATAAATGCTGACCCCACAGCTTCGTAACGCTACCAGCTCACTGTCGCTAGAAAGCCGCCCATACACTGTCAAGCAGGACAGCAGCATTGACATTGGAAACGACAGACCCACGAAATAGGGCAGCTTGAGGAAAAAAACCTGAGCGGCGATCGATACTGGTAGCCCTGCTTCAGTCACACGCCGCACGAGGTCAAACAGCACACCAATTGCCACGCCGATCGAGGAAAACGCAACCACTCCAAACAAAAACGGCATGATCAGTTCGCTAGCGATGTAGCGATCCATCACCGAGAACCCAGGCATATGCCAACCAAATGGTTTTAGGGGCGGCTGATTTGCTGGGGAGATTGAAGCCATAGGGATGAGGAACGAGGAGTACAAGGCAAAAGGCAGAAGGTCAAAGCAAACAGGTAGAAGTCAGCAGGCTAAGGATGTGATCAGCAGTGAGTGCATAGTCAAAGTTAACTCATTCCACTTCACGACACGGAAGCAAGCGACATCGATCGCTTACAATGCAAAACTTTCCTTCTCACTTCTCACTCCTCTCCCCTTACGCCTCTCTAGGGCTGAAACCCGTCACCCAGATAATACTGCCGCACAAGCGGATTGCTGTAGAGTTCTTCAGAACTGCCAGACGCTAAAATTTGCCCGTCTCGCATGATGTAAGCCCGATCGGTGATTGCCAGCGTCTCCCGGACGTTGTGGTCTGTAATCAAGATGCCAATTTGTCGATCGCGCAATGCTGCCACAATTTGCTGAATTTCGGCAACGGCGATCGGGTCAACGCCAGCAAACGGTTCATCCAGCAGCAAAAACTTGGGTCCGTTCCGTCCAGCCGCTAGCGCCCTTGCCAGTTCAGTCCGTCGGCGTTCCCCACCCGATACTTGGGCACCTTTCGTATGGGCGACCTTTTCCAGTCGAAACTCCTTGAGCAAATAGCCTAAACGCTCGTGCCATTCCTGCCGAGGTACGTTAGACTGCTCCATCACCAAGAGAATATTCTCCTGCACGGTCAAATATCTGAAGATGCTCGCTTCCTGCGCGAGATAGCCAATGCCCAATCGTGCTCGTCGATGTAGTGGCAG
>JACMKO010000206.1 GCA_014380065.1 Leptolyngbya sp. ES-bin-22
ACAAGAACAGGTTGCAACCGTGACGTGAGAAACTGATGGATGTAGGTTGCGATCGCATCGCCATTTTCTTCCAGCGCAAAATGCCCCGTATCAAGTAAATGGAACTCAAGGTTCTGCAAGTCGCGTTTGTAGGCGTAGGCTCCCTCAACTAAAAAGCCCTGGTCGTTTTTGCCCCACACGATTAAGGTCGGTGGTTGATATTGACGCAGGTAGGCTTGCCATTGTGGATATAGCAACACGTTGGATTGGTAATCGTACTTCAATGCCAATTGAATCTCCAGGTTGCCAGGGCGATCGAGCAGCGCTTCATCCAACGTCCAGGTATCGGGACTGAGGGACTCTAAATTTCTCGCCCCAGTGGTGTAATGCCATTTCGCACCCTTGTTAACCAGAGCCTGACGCACCCGCTCAGTATTTCCGGGTGTCTTGTTTTGCCAAAAGGCTCGCATTGGTTGCCAGAAATCCCCTAACCCCTCTTCATAAGCATTGCCATTTTGTACAATCAGCGTCTCTATCCGCTCTGGATGCTGTGTGGCAAGACGATAACCAATGGGAGCACCATAATCCATCAGGTAAAGACTGTAGCGTTGCAAGCCGATCGCATTGATAAAACCTGTCATTATTTCGGTAAGGTGATCGAAGGTGTAATCAAACTCATCCACGGTCGGCATGGCACTATAGCCAAAGCCAGGATAATCAGGGGCAACCAGATGGAAGCGATCAGCAAGCGCAGGCATCAAATGGCGGAACATGTGAGAAGAAGTCGGGAAACCGTGCAGCAGTAGAATCGTTGGCTGATCACGAGAACCTGCTTCACGGTAGAAGATCTCTAAACCATCGATCGAGACTGTGCGATAGCTGATCATGCGGTTACTCCTTGGATGACAGCGCTGCCTAAATGCTGTTTCAAAAACGCCAACGTGCGATCGTGCGCGAATTCTGCGGCTGCTTGGCGATAAGCGGAGCTGCCCAAGCGATCAAACCCGTGCCCCACTCCCTCATAGCGATAGATTGTGACCAGGGGGTTGTCTTTCAGTCCTTGCTGAATGCTTGCTTGAGCAGTTGGCGACACATACTCGTCATTGCCACCCATGTGCAATAGCAGCGGTTTCTGAATCTTTGCCGCCTCTGCTAAATTCTGGTCAATGTCAACACCGTAGTAACTCACATTGGCATCCGCATCGCTGCGTGCTGCCATGAAATATGCCAGCTTGCCACCCAAACAAAAGCCTAGACTGCCGACCTTGCCTGTGCGGCTGGGATACTGCCGCAGAAAAGACAGACTTGCCTTCAAATCTTCCACGCCACTATCCACATCAAACGCTTGGAGTAGCTCAAAGCCTTTAGTCCACTGCTCCTTAATTTCGGAATCAAGCTGCACACCCGGTTCTAACCGCCAATACAAATCTGGCACAAGCACCAAATAGCCTTCTTTGGCATAAGCATCAGCCGTCTGGCGCATATTTTGATTGACCCCAAGAATTTCCTGAATCAACACAATTGCTGCATCAGGCTGAGTACTGGGTGCTGCTAAATAGGCACTAAAACTGCCTCCAGACGGGGCTGAAATGGTTACATTTTGACTTGTCATCGTTTCCTCTTGCGGAGATGTGTACTGATTGCGTCTAGTTGTTGTCCAACAGCGACCAAGTCTCGCGTTATTCAGGCAGGGACAGGTTGCAGCCGTGATGCAAGGAATTGCGCGATGTGGTTAGCGATCGCGTCCCCCTCTTCTTCCAGGGCAAAATGTCCGGTATCGAGTAAATGGAACTCCACATCTTTCAGGTCGCGCTTGTAGGGATAGGCACCGTCGGCAGGGAAGATGTAGTCGTTCTGCCCCCAAACGATCAGGGTGGGAGGTTGATGTTTGCGGAAATACTCTTGCCATTGAGGATAGAGCGGTGGATTCGTGCCATAGCTATACAACAGCGCCAGTTGGATTTCAGCGTTGCCGGGGCGATCGAGGAAGTGTTGATCCACCGTCCAGGTATCGGGGCTGATCGCTTCGAGATTGCGAACGCCATTGGTATATTGCCACTTGGTTGCTTCCAAAGTGACAAGGTGAGTGAGCTTGCTAGCATTCTCAGGCGATCGGTCTTGCCAGTATGCCTTAATCGGGTCCCAAAATTCGCGCAGACCTTCCTCGTAGGCATTGCCATTTTGCACAATCAGAGATTGCACTCGCTCTGGATATTTCGCTGCAATGCGATAGCCAACAGGAGCGCCATAATCCATCACGTAAAGGCTGTATTGCTTAAGATCGATTGCAGCAATAAACTTTTCTATCACCTCAGCCAAATGATCAAACGTGTAGTCAAACTCATGCACCGTTGGCATCGAACTATTGCCGTAGCCAGGATAGTCGGGAGCAACCAGATGGAAGCGATCGGCTAAAGCAGGAATCAAGTTGCGGAACATATGAGAGGAAGTTGGGAAGCCATGTAACAGCAGAATCGTGGGATTACTGCGAGAACCAGCTTCACGGTAGAAGATATCCAAACCATCGATCGAAACTGTGCGATAAGTAGTCATGAATTTACTCCTTGTTATGAATGTGAAGTGGCGCTGTTTTACAGCCAGTCAAACCGTTACTCAATACGACTGTGTTTGAGCGATAGAGACGAATTGTCAGCCAATGATTAGTTGTTCAAGCCCTCACATCTGATCAGGGTTGTGGTGATGAGCGTGAGCGATAGTGTGTTCAGGATGATTCATCATTTGCAGCATGGCTGGTCCACCCGTCTTAAGAAAACGCTGTAGTAGAATTGCCGTCATGATGAGGAATAGAATGTTCAGTACCGTAGTGTAGTTGAATTGAATGCCAGCCTCTAACACTTGTGCATTTCGTTCTATTGGAATCAGATGCAGTACCTGAAAGAGCAATTCAATCAAGAATGCGGCTCCTGCCATTGCGGCATAGAATGTTGCGAACAAAAACACACTC
>JACMKO010000207.1 GCA_014380065.1 Leptolyngbya sp. ES-bin-22
CGAACGGTTAGCGTTGGCTCAAGCGATTGTTAGCTCGATCAGCAATCTGCACTTTGGTCCTGAAGTGGGCGTGGGACGTGCTAAGCCAGATGCGCCAGTTGTGGATCTCTGGCTGAAGGCGATCGACATCATGGCGAATGATCTGCGCGAGTTGGGGCAGCGTGTTCCAGTAGAAGCGATCGTGCATCATGCCGATTCACGCCAGTTGCTCAACGTTCTGGAGCCTCAGTCCATCGATGCGGTCATTACGTCGCCGCCTTATCCCAACGAAAAGGACTACACCCGCACCACTCGCTTAGAATCTGTGCTGCTGGGCTTTATTAACACCAAAGCGGAGCTACGATCGCTCAAGCAAGGGCTGGTGCGATCGAACACGCGCAATGTTTATGCCATTGATGATGACGATCGATGGGTCGCTGACCATGCCGAGGTACAGCGGATTGCTAACGAAATCGAAGCGCGACGCATTGCTCTGGGTAAAACCAGCGGGTTTGAACGGCTCTATGCGCGAGCGACCAAGCTTTATTTTGGCGGCATGGCACGACACTTGGCAGACCTACGGCAAATTTTGCGTCCAGGTGCTCAACTTGCTTATGTGGTTGGCGATCAAGCCTCTTATTTGCGCGTCATGATTCGTACCGGGCAGCTTTTGGCTGACATCGCTCGATCGCTCGGTTATGAAGTGCTGGCGATCGATTTATTTCGGACGCGCCTCGCCACTGCCACAAACGAACAAATGCGCGAAGAAGTGGTAGTTTTACGTTGGAACGGGTGAAGTCACCCACTATATAGATCTCTGTTTCTTTAAGAAAGCGGAAGTCTGACGATGATTCTTTAGCAAGCCCTCCTATGACCGACACTCCCACTCAGCCGACTCCTCGTGCTGGTACGAAAACGGAACACACGCTCACGCTTCCTGATGGCGAACTTCGGTACACTGCCTCAGCCGAATGGCAACTGTTGTATGAGCAAGAAAAGCCCGTTGCCGAAATGTTTCATGTGGCGTACATCGCTCAGGTTGATGCACCCTCGCCGCGATCGCTCACCTTTGTCTTCAACGGTGGACCTGGAGCGGCATCGGCTTACTTGCACATGGGCGCGTTAGGTCCAAAGCGGATTGCGTTTGGTGAAAACGGTAGTTTGCCCAAACCGCCCGTTCAGTTGGCAGACAATCTGGAAAGCTGGTTGAGCTTTACCGATTTGGTGTTTGTTGATCCGATCGGTACAGGCTTTAGCCGCAGCTTACCGTCCGACAAGGCAACCGATGAGAAAGAGAGTGCGACTGAACCCAAACCGCCGAAAGAAACCGAGTTTTGGGAAGTCGAGCGAGACTTAAAGTCCTTGGGCGAGTTTATGCAGCGCTTCCTCTCCCGCCAAAAGCGCTGGCTGTCGCCCATTTTTATTGCTGGAGAAAGCTACGGTGGGTTCCGGGTCGCGCGTTTAGCCCGCAAACTTCAGCAGGATTTTGGGATTGGGCTTTCGGGTGCCATTTTGATTTCGCCAGTGTTAGAGTTCAGCCTGCTGGGTGGTAGTGATTATGATCTCACCTCCTGGGCAACGTTGCTGCCCTCGCTAGCCGCTTCAGCCGCTCACCACGATCGCGCTCAGTGGGCAGGCAACCCAGGCGATTTGCAAGCACACATGGCAGCAGCAGAACGCTTTGCGCTCAAGACGCTCATCCCCTTGCTGGCAGCGGGAGATATGAACACTCCTGATGAACGGCAGGCAGCTTACCAGCAGCTCGCGGCGCTGATTGGCTTGCCACTGCCCCTGGTGGAACGACAAGGAGGACGTATTGATATTGAAGTCTTCGCCCGCGAACTGTTGCGCGATCAGCAGCGCATTGTGGGTTTATATGATGCATCAATGACCGCGATCGATCCCTTTCCCAATCGTGTACAGTATGAGGGCATTGATCCAACGCTGGATGGCATCGATCGGCTCTTCACAGGCGCAATTAACAGCCATCTGCGTGATACCTTAGCTGTCGAAACCGACCTGCCTTATCACCTGCTCAACTACGAAACCTTCAAAGCGTGGAAGTTTGATCTAAAAGGCGAACTCAAGCAGGGATTCATTGGTGCAGTGGATGACTTACGCATCGGCATGACGCTCAATCCTTACATGCAGGTGTACATCACACATGGGTTTTTTGATCTGGTGACACCTTACTTTGCCTCCAATCATCTGGCAGCGTTGATGAAGCTTAACCCTGAATTGCGTCCTCATCTCACCTTGCAGCATTATCAGGGTGGACACATGTTCTACACCTGGGAGCGATCGCGCCAGCAGTGGTTTACAGCCATGCAGACCTTTTATCACAACGCGATCGCATAGCTATGAAGAAGTCTAGTGTTCGAGCCGATCGCTGACTTCACGCTGCCCTTATTCAACTGAAAGCTGGGTGAGGCAGTACTTTAGGCATTCGCCGTGTTGGGGAAATTCGACTCATGCGATCGGCAAACCCAACTCCTACGCGATGAGGAATGCGTGATATCACCGTCTTCATCATCTAAGGAGTTGTCATGAAAGCCAAGGTTGATTTAAGCGCCCTCAAGCAGCTCTCAAACGTTGAACTGTTTCTACTACAGCGTGAAACCATGACGGTATTGTCTGCTGTCCCTACAGAATGCCGCTAGGAGTGAATGGCACGGTGAAAACGCTCGATCGCTGGAGGGAATCCGGTATCCAACTACGAATGCTCTGATGGAAAGCCGACTGCAATCGCTACACGCCTGACGCTTTGAGTCCAACGCTGGCATCTGATGTCATCAGTTTTCTAGGATTACAATCTGCCGCGTTGATGGTTGTTGATCTCTAACCATCCAGTAAAGCCGATGATGGCAGCCAATCCTACAGGTGTTGTGGAGCCTTTGGAATAGAGCGATTTAATCCTATTTATAGATGAGATGATCCAGTCAATAGTGCAGAGCGATGGTTTGCGCTGTTGAAACGCGTCATAGAATCATCAATCGATCGATGCTCCATTGATGGATGTGTAGAGTAAGATTGAGGAAAATCACTCCATAGGAATTCTGTCGTGGCTAATTCTCATGTTCCTTATCTGCAAACGTTAGCTAAAGATGAAGCGATCGCTTTTGTATCGTCGTTGCAGAAAGTGAAAGAACACTTGAGTCACGAACTTCAATGGATGAATGAGCAAGTCCAGCAAAAGACAATGCAACTCCAGGGCATTGATACCTTGTTGGCTGAAGCCGTAGGATTGGGATTGGTGCCGCTTCACGCCGCTTCCACAGCCACTGATGACATAAAGCCATCCTCCGTTGGAGCAGTACTATCCAGCGTGAGTCAGCCTACGCCATCACTTTCTGACCCCGCAACCCTTGCCGCTGCGAATGGAAGCAATCTAGCGAGTGCAACAGCTTTAGAAGATGCAGCGGTTTCTTCATCAGAGGCATTGCCGTCCACTTCAACGGCACCACCGCAGCGAGGCAAGCAACGGCAACAGAGCAAGCCCCCACAGTCCAAGCTTGAGGCGAAGCTCCCCGCTGCTGGCAAGACCAACACACCTAAAGCAAAGCCAGGACGACCAGCGCATTCCTCCGCTGAAGCAACCTCATCTGGCTTTCAGAAATTTTTGCAAGCTGGCTTTCAAGACCAATCAATGACGGATGCTGTTGGCGAGATCTTAACAGCTACCAAAGAGCCGATGAACACAGATGCGATTATGGCTAAGCTGTATGATGGCTTGTCAGACGAGCCTTACCAGCGAGCCAAGAGTTCTCTTAGCAACATCCTTTCGGTGGGTAAGAGCAAAGGTAAGTGGAAGAGTCCGGGGAGAGGACTGTATGCGGGTTCTTGAGAGCCATTGTTCGTTAAACATCCATCTGTACCCGTCGTTCAAATTCTTCACGGGTATTTTCTAAAAGGGCAAGCGCATCCGGGTAGATGGGATTATGTTCTTGCTTGATCCATCCCAAGAGATGAGTGAGCTGTGCATTACGCAGCTCCAAATCAGTCTGAAAGATTGCAGCAGTTGCCATATGCTTGGCATATTCTACTGGATGCCCTTGCGTAATGAAGGTGGCAGTTAAGGCAGCTAGAGCATGTTGACGAACGGGGTCGGGAGTCTGTCCAGGCAGCATTAGTGGCAGGAGTTACAGAGTAGAGGGTAACGCAGTCTGAGAAAGGATTCCCCCTGATTCAATCGGATCAAATCAAGGGGAAGCGTTGAGAATAATCAGTTGGGAACACTAAACCGACTGACGTTGTTTTGACAGTAATTGGTAAGCTGCCAGGAAGTCATCCGTAAATATGTGGATACTGGACGGATTGGTGGAACCTGCGGCTCGGTAGCGCCGAATGGCTTCTAGTGCCGCTTGGTTGCTGAGCAGCGCCAAATCTGCCCCGTTCCAGCCTTCGGTTTGGGTTGCCCAATTAGTTAAATCTACGGATGCCAAGGGGCGATCGTCGTTATGAACCTTAAGAATTGCCAGTCGCGTTTGTAGATCGGGAAGATCAACTTTGAGTTGCAGGTCTAACCGTCCAGCGCGGAGGAGTGCAGGATCGATCGCGTCCGGTCGATTCGTCGCACCAATCAGCAGCACGTTGAGGCACTCCTGCAAGCCATCTAGCTCAGTCAAGAGCTGCCCGACGACGCGATCGCTGACACCAGAATCACCGTTAAACTTGCCGCGAATAGGCACCAGCGTATCGATTTCATCAATAAAAATTACGCAAGGAGCTGCCTGCCGTGCTTTGGCGAAGAGTTCACGCACTTCCTGCTCAGCCGCTCCCACCCATCGGCTCAGCAGTTCAGGACCGTTGACCGCAATGAAGTTTGCCCGCGCCTGGGATGCCACTGCTTTTGCCAGTAGGGTCTTACCTGTGCCAGGTGGTCCCCACAGCAGAATGCCCCGTGGCGCTTTGGCTCCGGTACGCTGATAGAGTTCGGGATACAGCAGGGCACCCTCCACAGATTCTTGGAGCGTGCGCTTGATGTCGTCCAAGCCACCAATTTGATCCCACTGCACGTTGGGCGATTCGACTTCGACCGATCGCAGCACCGAGGGCTTCACCTCTTTGAGCGCCTGAAGAAAGTCTGCTTGGCTGAGCGTCATGTCTTCGGGAATGGCACCTTGTAGTGACGGCACTTGACGACGCAGGGCGCTGTAGGCGGCTTTCTGGCAAACGGCTTTGAGGTCTGCGCCAACCATGCCCACGGTCAAATCAGCCACAATCGCTAAATCAACAGATGCTTCCAGTGGCATCGTGCGGGTGAGAATGGTGAGAATTTCCAGGCGACCGTTGCGATCGGGCACGCGGAACTGCACTTCGCGATCGAATCGACCCGGACGACGCAGTGCGGGATCAAGATGATCTGGGCGATTGGTGGCTGCCAGAATAATCACGCCCTTGGTTTGGGCAAAGCCATCCATCAACCCCAGCAGTTGGGCGACCAGACGTTTTTCAACTTCGCCTTCTACCTTGCTACGATCGGGTGCAAGACTGTCAATTTCATCAATAAACACGATGCAGGGAGCCGCTTTTGTTGCTTTTTCAAAAATGCCGCGTAGCCGTGCCTCGGCTTCCCCGTAGTATTTGCCCATCACTTCGGGACCGACGATCGCAATGTAGTTCACGCCCAGTTCTTGCGCCAAGCCTCTTGCTGTCAAGGTCTTCCCGGTTCCGGGTGGTCCCACCAGCAGTACACCGCGCGGCGGTTCCAGCCCCAGTTTTGCCAGCAAATCGGGACGCTTCAGCGGAATTTCCACTAACTCTCGCAGTTCTTGCAGCACCTCGGACAACCCACCCACATCACTCAGCGGAGCCGACGTGCCACGATCGCCAACAGCACGATCGCTAACAGCACAGTCGCCCGATGGCGGTGGTGTGATCACAACATCATCACTGGGTGCAGCCGTGGCTCCTCCTGCTTCTCCTGCCTCCGTCCGCATCCGGCTCACCCCAATCCCACTGGGAATATTGCCCTGCCGGGGAATACTGCTCAAACTGCGGGCATTAATTTGAATATTGGTTTTCAGTTCACCTGCTTCTGCCTTTTCTTCCAGGGCTTTCGCCAGTTCTAGCAGTTGCTCAAAGCCTTTGAATATATCGCTCATCCGATCCTCCCTGACCTGTGCAGGATAGCTGCTGTCCCGATATGGGTAGTCTGTGGATAGCGCCATTGACCGCATGTCTTTGACGCTGACCCAGTATTCCCAAAACGATGAACCAGTTTGACTCTCTTCATTTAGCAATGTTTAGCGGCAAGGGTGGCGTAGGCAAAACGACCCTCTCCTGTGGGTTTGCGAGACGGTGGGCGCAGCAGTTTCCCGACGAAACCATTTTGCTGTTGTCTACTGACCCGGCACATTCGCTCGGTGATGTACTGCAAATGGAAGTGAAAGATGAGCCTCAACCGATGGCGGATTTGCCAAACTTGCAGGTACGATCGCTCGACGCAGAAAGCCTCCTGCAAACCTTCAAAGACGAGTACGGCAGGGTGTTAGAACTGCTGGTCGAACGCGGCAGCTTTGTCGAAAACGAAGACCTCACGCCCGTTTGGGATCTAAGCTGGCCCGGACTCGATGAACTGATGGGCATTCTAGAAATCCAGCGGCTCTTGCGCGAGCACGAAGCCAGTCGCGTTGTGGTCGATATGGCTCCCAGCGGACACACGCTCAACCTCTTTGGCTTAATGGACTTTCTGGATGAGTTTTTCAATGCCCTGGAACTCTTTCAGGAAAAGCATCGTGTCATCAGCCAGTCGTTTACCGGGCGCTACACTGCCGATGATGCCGATGCGTTTTTGAAAGACATGAAGTCGGATCTTGCAGGCGGACGGCAATTGCTGCAAGATCGGGATTCGACTGCGTGCTTGGTCGTGGCGATCGCCGAACCCATGAGCCTCCTGGAAACGCAACGCTTTCTCACAGCCTTGGCAACGTTGAAGATTCCGGTGGGTGGGGTGTTTGTGAATCGGTTGTTGGAGTGGGGAGTGGGGAGTAGGGAGTGGGGAGTAGGGGAAGCAGAGGAAATAGAGGAGGCAGAGGAAGCAACTCAAAACTCAAAACTCTCTAGCGTAGCGGCGCGTAGCGCTACTCAAAACTCTACGCTCGATCGCCTCGCCGAACAACAGCAGCTTCTCACCAAATTCCTGCTGCTATCTGACCAAATACCTGTCTTTGCGGTGCCGCAGCAAATAACGGAACCAGCAGGGGCGATCGCGCTGGATCATCTTTTCACTCAACTTCAGCCAGCGAAGATGGAGTCAACCGTCATCACTGCACCTCACGTTCAAATACCCGACAAAATTCTGCCGGGTTTCGGAGATTTTATCGCAGAGGGACGGCAACTGATTTTGGTGGGTGGCAAGGGTGGAGTGGGCAAAACGACGGTGGCAGCGGCGATCGCGTGGGGGATGGCAGAGCGGTACGGCGATCGCAACGTGCGGGTGATCTCCATTGACCCTGCCCATTCGCTCGGTGATGCGTTTGGGCAGCCATTGGGGAATGAGCCTGTGGCGTTGACTCCCAACCTTAGTGGACAGGAAATTGATGCGGAACTGGTACTCGATCGCTTTCGGCAAGAGTATTTGTGGGAACTGGCAGACATGATGAGCGGCGAGACAGGCGATGCCGACACCACGCTCAAGCTTGCCTACGGGCCCGAAGCGTGGCGTAAAATTGTGGCGCAGGCGTTACCAGGCATTGATGAAATGCTGTCGTTGGTGACGGTCATGGAGTTGCTAGAATCCAAAGAGCAAGATCTGATTGTGCTGGATACCGCTCCCACCGGGCATCTGCTGCGTTTCCTGGAAATGCCAACTGCTATGGGTGACTGGCTTGCCTGGATCTTTAAGCTGTGGATTAAGTATCAGAACGTGCTGGGACGCACCGAGCTGATGGGACGGCTACGGACGCTGCGGCAGCGCGTGATGCAGGCACAGAAAAAGCTGAAAGACCCCAAATACACAGAATTTATTGGCGTGATTCAGGCGCAAACCGCCATTACAGCCGAGGCGCACCGTCTGTCTGAAACGCTCAAAACAATGGGGATGGCTCAGCGCTACATCGTGCATAATCGCTTTGAGCCAGGGCAAAAACTGGCAGAGGGGCTGTTTTCAGAGCAAACGATCGTCCACCTACCCGGCTTACCTCGCTCGATCGCGCCGAGCGATCGCATCCAGATGGCAGCAAAATTATTGTTCTAACGTCAAAGAGCAGTAGGCACAGATAGAATACTGGTACTGGTTAAGCGTGCCTAACAGCCTGACTACTCTTTGTAAGGAAAGGAGCAATGTTTGAGGTTTTGCCACTCCGGGCAGTGGTCTTTCTGTGTTTGTTTCTGTTGATTGCGATCGCGATTGAAGCCCTGGTTTTTTATCGAACGCTGAGCCTGGATAACAAAACCAGTATGCAATACGCTATCAGCGTTAATTTGCTTTCCACGTTTATCGGTTGGCTGTGTTTTTTTATGAGTCAGCCTGTGTTGCCTTTGGCATGGCGCGTTCAGCTCATTAGCTTTATCTTTTTTGAACACTTCTATGCCGATCCATTAATGCTGAATGTCGCCCCAGTCCTGGTTGTTTTTACGCTAGGGATGTTTCTAGGCACCTTTTTGATTAAGTTAAAGGGGCTAGATTTTTTGGAAATGCTTTTAGAAAGAAACCAGAAGCCAGAGGGCGCGATCGCAGAAAAGCCTAAGCGTCGCGGTAGACAGGAGCAGCTTGTAGGCTTTCGCAGCAACAGCAGGATCTACGCTGTTCTCGTAGCAAATGCTTCCAGCTTTAGTGCGATTCTGCTTCTCCTTTTTCTTCGTTTGGTCGAGCAGTATTATCTTCCTCAGTAGGCAGCTTCCAGTCGCATGGCAGATTTGTTAAACTTCTTAGGGCAAAGCTTAAAAGTCTTAATTCCTACCAGTCTGGTCTCCTGGCAGACAGTTTTGTGGCTCGCCGTATTCATCTTTATTGTTGGAAATTTAGGACTAAATCTTGCCGTTAGAAACGTTGTTTTCTCGATTCTCAGTCTTGATGAAATCTTCAAGCAGCTACGCAAAACATTAACGCCACCCAAGCCGGATTCTTGGCAGACGCTGCTTTGGATTAGTATTTTTTCGTGGGCAATGTCACTTTTACCAGAAAGCCTCTTTGTTCAGGGCTTTATTGCTACCTGCGCCTGGTTTTTTCTCATTCCGGGCATCCATTGGTTCATGCACGAAGAGAAGTTTAAAGTGTTTGACCTCACGATTAATATCAAAAAAGGCTTGACCATTAATGGGATCTGGCTGGGTCCGTGGCTTACGGGAGCACTGGTCTGTATGCTGCTGTTTTCCGGCTTACCAGAGGATCGTCTTTCAGTTGCTTTTGTCTGTTGGCCACCCATTTCAGCCATGATTGCAGCGCTGCCAAAGTTTATTGCAATGGGTCCTAAGTACAAAACGCCTGACCCCGGTGCGCGTCAAGAACTTGTGATTTTATTGCTCACCAATTTGCTTTTGAGCTGTTGGCTTCAACTTTTTTTCTTAACTCAATCCTGGTTGGTTGATTATCCCAGCCTCCTCACAGAGGACTTAAGTAAAAGTGCGTTTGTTGTGAAGCTTGCCAGTGACCGTCCTACATCTCGTGGTGTTTTGATTTTAGATCAAGCAGAGACGGTGGTTAAAGAGCAGTTGGATGGGCAAACCTGGTCGCAAGTGGAACGGTGGCTCTTTGACCTGAAACCACAAATGCAGCGACTCGAAAACACGGTCATGAGTCGGTTGCCTCCACTGAAAGAGAATGAACTGTGGCATGTTGACGGGCGGGTGCTGCCGAGAACAGAGTACCAGCTTCAAATGATGGCAGTCTGGCAAGGACCATCAGCCGATGGAACTGGGTATCATCTGGTGAAGCCATGTCAAATCACTCGCATCCCTGATACCCGTCGATCGATCGCACGAACGGTGGCATCTACCCAAATTGCCAGAGTGACCTGTGATGTTGTAACCGCTCCCAAAGCAGGGCAGCCAGATGTGGGAACATGATCATGGGTTTCCTCAATCACTAAACGCCAAACTTTGATGTCTTGAATAACGTATGAATGCTGCTAGAACGCTGGTGATGACCACAAACGTGTTTCGCGAGGTGATGCGCGATCGCGTGCTGTATTTGATTGGCTTATTTGCGCTGTTTCTAATTGCGTGCGTGCGTCTGCTGCCCGAAATTGCCGCCGCTACTGAGCATAAGATTTTGCTTGATGTGGGTCTGGCAGCGATGAGCTTGCTTGGTCTGGTGATTGCCGTGTTTGTAGGCACAGGGCTGATTAACAAGGAAATTGAGAAGCGTACCGTGCTGGTGCTCATTGCCAAGCCCATTAGCCGCACAGAGTTTATTGTAGGCAAGCATTTAGGGTTATCGGCAGTCTTAGCGGTGCTGGTTGCTGCGATGACTACGATTTATCTAGCAGTTTTAGTATTCGATCGCGTCTCGTTTTCTGTGGGCAGCATCCTGGTCTCGTCACTGTACCTGTTTCTTCAGCTTTCGCTGATTACCGCTGTGGCGATCGTGTTTGGTGTGTTTACCAGTTCACTGCTGGCAACCTTGCTCACGTTTGCGGTCTACTTCATGGGCAACTTTAGCCGCGATTTGGTAACGCTAGGCGCGTTGAGCAAAAATCCAGCGGTGGAAAACCTGACGCGCAGCATTTACTTGGTGCTGCCCGATCTGGCGCGACTGGATCTGAAAAATCAAGCAGTGTATGGTCAATTACCTAGTTTCAACTTGCTGCTGGAAAACGCGATCTACGCCATTCTTTACATTGTTGTGCTGTTAGCGATCGCCACCTTCGTCTTCTCACGCCGCGAGTTTTGATCCTATGTGCTGGCTTAACTAGCCAACTTGCTCCATGCAACGTAAGGTAAGCGGGATGCCGTTGCTTTAACCTGTTCTGCCTGAGCAACCAATTGTCCACACGCATCCCATGTGCCGCTGAGCATCATTTGGCGTGCCCCTTCGCCTAGAGCTACAGGTATGGAAACGGTGTCGTATCTTACCTGCAAGGATTCTAAATCGACGGTGAGGGAAACGTCAGGATGCGCTGCGATCGCCGTCTGCAACTGCTTCACCGCTTCGGGAGCAGCCGTCACGCAAGGAATACCCATCGCCACACAGTTGCCAAAGAAGATTTCGGCAAAGCTTTCACCCACGATCGCCTGGATGCCCCATTTGGCGAGTGCTTGCGGTGCGTGTTCTCGCGACGAGCCGCAGCCAAAGTTATTGTTTACCACAAGAATCGTCGCGCCCTGATATTGGGGTCGATCGAAGGTATGTTGTCCATTCATTTGCTTGCGATCGTCCGCAAACACTTCGGCACCGAGTCCATCAAATGTCACGCAGCGCAAGAACCGTGCAGGAATAATGCGATCGGTGTCAATATCATTGCCAACCACCGGAATGCCGCGCCCCGAAACCGCTTTGACTTCACTAACCATAGGACAATGCCACTATTCAAGAGCCTTTAGTATAGAACGAATGGCTCAATGCCCCAAAGTTGATCGCCATTGGCTATCGGGCGAACGCACACGTATCTTAACAATCGCAGCAAATAGAATTGAGGAGGCTTAGGCTTCAAAGCAGTCGTGAATTGACGCGAGGTTCCTCATGTCTGAGTCGCTAATCGCCAGTCTGAAAACGCATTTTGGCGATCTGTCCGCTCCGCGTGTTCAACAGAGCCTTGACCATTTGTTGCTCGCTATCGTGCTGCTCACGATCTGTGCGGTGATTTGTGGAGCCGAGCGTTGGGTCGAAATCGAGCCCGATCGGAGCGCGAAACAAGCGTAGTTAGAAACGTTTCTGGAACTGCCGAATAGCCTTCCGACTCACGATACGTTCGTTCGAGTCTTTGCCCACTTGCGACCAGAGCAAGTGCAACAATGTTTTTTGAACTGGGCACAAATTGTGGCACAGGAAGGAGACTATGTACTAGCGCTCAAAGGCAATCAGGGCGATCTGCATCAGGAGGTCGAGCCATGATTTAATCACGCCCGTCAGCAGCAGTCTCGTGGGATTGAACAGACTGACTATGAAACGCAAGGTCAGGGACATGGACGCATCGAACGCCGCCGCTATTGGGTGATGGGCAACACCGCGTCTCTCGTTGGCGCTGAGAACTGGGCAAAGTTAACCGCGATTGGGTGTGTGGAGTCTCACCGCCAAATTCAGGGTAAAACCACTTGAGCAACCCGCTTACCCCTGGCAGTCCAACGCTTTGCTCAAGCAGTCCGTGGTCATTGGGGGCTTGAAAACCAACTGCATTGGGTGCTTGATGTCGCTTTTCGAGAAGACCAAGCCCGTTCCACACCCGGCTATAGCGGCGAAAACTTAGCCGTGATTCGACAGCTTGCACTCAACCGACTGACCCAAGAGAAGTCCGCTAAAGGCGGGATGCGAGCGAAGCGTCTGAGGGCAGGTTGGGATGACCATTACCTCCTAAAACTTTTAGCTCAACCGCCCAGTTCTTCTCAATCATGAAAAAACGTGTGCGTTTGCCCTAGCCCTCAGCGTCTTTGGGTTAGTTTACCTGTTACCACAACATTACTTTCGTCCAGACAGCACCAGCGATCGTGTCCGGTTGACCAACTGCCCAAGGTCCATATCGCGCTTGAAGATGTCGTGCAGCAGCACATAGAAACAAGGGATGATAAACAGCGTCAGCACGGTTGCCAGTGAAAGACCTGAAAAGACCACCACACCCAGCGGTTGCAGGAATTCTGAGCCTTCGCCAATGCCCAGTGCCAGGGGAAACAGTCCTAAGACGGTAGTGATTGTAGTCATGAGAATGGGGCGCAGGCGTTGAGGCGCGGCTTTCATGATGGCAGTGGTGCGATCGAGTCCTTCTTCTTCCCGCAGTTGGTTGGCCGTTTCTACCATGATGATGGCGTTGTTGACTACAATCCCCACCAGCAGCACCGCACCGACGACAACGGTAATCCCGATCGCGGTTTGCGTCACAAACAACCCCAAAATGCCGCCTGCCAGCGCCAGCGGCACCGTCAGAATAATGACCAGCGGATCGATGAGGGAGTTGTACTGCACTGCCATAACGACAAAGACCAGAAAGGCTGCGAGTCCGCCCAGCACGCCCAGCGCACTCTGGAGTTCTTTGTTGGTTTGTCCGGCGTAGCTTGGCAGCACCGTTACGCCATCGGGCAAATCGAGTTTGGAGACAATCTGCTGCACTTCTTCCAGCGCCGCGCCCAAACTGGCTCCTTTATTCAGGTTGCCTGCAATCAGAAAGACACCCCGCTGATTAATGCGTTGAATTTCACCGGGAGCCTGCCCTTCTTCGATTTTGGCGACATCGCTCAACCGTACCAGAGCATTGTTATCCACAAATAGGGGGAGCTGCGCTAACTGAGAAGGCTGTTTCAGCAAGTCCTGGTTTAACTGCACTCGCACATCGACCAGACGTTCGCTGCGCTGTAGTTGCGTGGGCACAGAGCCTTCGATCGCCGTTTGAATGGTGCTGCCAATTTCCTGGGTCGTCAAACCGAGGGCGTTGGCGCGTTCCCAGTCGGGACGAATTTGCACTTCGGGCTGGCGATCGTCTGCATCGGGGCGAAACGCTGAGAGCGTCACCTGTTCATCTAATGCCGACAGCACTTGCCGACCTGCCTGCCGCAGCGCGTCTGCATCTTCCCCCTGAAGCACGACATCCACTTCGGCACCACGCAACGGCGAGTTGTTCAAGGTCAAACCGCGTACCGAACCGGCAGAAACCCGTACCCGGATGCCTGCGAGGTTGAGCTTGTTCATTTCTCGCGTCACTCGTTCGGTGAAGTCCACCACGTCACTGCCCTCTCTGAGCGTGACGCTGCCCGAACTACGCGATGGGTTTGCTGAGACATTAGTGCCAAATAGCGAACCGCCAGCAGTGGTGAAGACATAATCGGTCTCTGGTTGCTTCAGCAGCACATCGTCAACCGCTGCCATCACACGTCGGTTGGTTTCCAGCGAGGTGCCGGGTGGAAACTGAACGTTGACATTTGCTTGCCCGGTGCTGATGCGCGGCAGAATTTCTTGCGGAATTTGACCTGCCATCACCACCCCACTACCGCCCAACACGATGAAGGCTGTAATAATGACGATCGCCCGACGACGAATCACCTTCGCCAGCGTGTTGCCATAGGAGCGCGTCAGACCGTCCAGCCTTTGGTTAAACGCCCGCAGCAGCCACAGCCGATTTAACCCGCTCGACCACTCAATAGCAAAAAGACGCGCCGATAACATGGGCACGACGGTAAGCGCAACAACCAGTGAGGCGATGACTGCAAAGCAAATCGTGAGAATGAGTTCGTTAAACAGCAGCGAGACGAAGCCACCCACAAGGATAAAGGGCAAGACCGATACCAGGTTGGCAGCCGTCGAAGCGACAAGCGATGATTCAACTTCACGGCTGCTTTCCTCCACGGCTGTAATGACGGTACGAGCGCGATCGCGCCGTCCGTTCCCGTTCCCATTCCCGTTCTGATGCCCGTTGCCATTGTGCTGATCGAGTCCATCCAGCTTGAGCGTTTCTACCCGTTTGCTAACGTTTTCAAGAATCACAACCGAGGTATCGATCGCCTGTCCTACGCTAATCGCCAAACCACCCAAACTAAAAATGTTGAGCGAGAAACCGCAGAGCTTCATCACGATCGCCGCTGCCAATGTACACAATGGAATCGTCAGC
>JACMKO010000208.1 GCA_014380065.1 Leptolyngbya sp. ES-bin-22
CGCTACCACCAGAACTGCCGCCGCCATAAGAAGGGTGAAGGGTGGAGGGTGGAGGATGAAGGATGAAGGATAAAGGATGAAGAATGAAGGATAAAGGATGAAGGGTGAAGGGTGAAGGGTGAAGAGTCGAGGTTTGAGGTTGGAGGGTCGGGCTTGAAACCTAAGAAGCTGAGCTTAAAAGTTGGTCGGTCGGGCTTGAAAGTTGGTCGGTCGGGCTTGAAAGTTGGTCGGTCGGGCTTAGAGTTTTGCCTTTTCTCTTCTGCCTTCTGCCCTTTGCCTTCCGCCATTTACCCTGTATCTTGTCAAGATAAACGAATGATCAATGCCAGCGATCGCGCTGGTTCCGTATCGTTTCGTTCGTCTGCTTTAGAAATCTGGGTCGATCGGAGGATCGCATGAGCCAGTCACGCGATAAGCGCCAGCAAAATCAAAGCCGCAAACTCATGCTGATCGAGGATGATCCAGTGTTTCGTCTGGGTTTGGTGGCGTGCTTAGAGCCGTTCGCCGATTTGCAGGTGCTTCTGGAAGCGGACTCTGCCACTACAGCGCTAGAAATGTTGCGGGAGCTAACCACCTCGACCGATACGATCGCTGATCAAGGTAATGATGCCTTGTCAACGCGATCGATCGGGTTAATCATTCTCAACCTGGATTTGGGGCAAGCAAGCTCCAGTCATGGGTTTGGGCTAACGCTGTGCCAACAGCTTAGAGCGCACTATCCCCAATTTCCCTTGCTGCTGCTGGGTTCATCGCTGGAGCTAACGCGTTTAGCGGCTGCGTTTCAATCTGGTGCGGGTGGCTACTGTTTGAAGGGCACTGGCGTAATGGAACTGGTGACTGCTATCCGTCAGGTTGCTGCGGGTCAGCCGTACTGGACAGAAGGGATTCAGGCGATCGCAACGAACACTGCTGGTACTCAACCACTTGATACGATTCAACTGATACGGCGATCGCCCCTTGATACGGCACTCACTCACTCACCCCGCGAACCTGCGCGGCTCAGTTGGCTGGCTAAGCGGCGGCAGAATCTGCGCTTATCAGGCGTACGACAAATTGAGCGGGCGATCGCGGCACTGGATGCCCAACTGCAAGCGAACCCGTCGCTGATCGATCAGTTGCTTCTAGCAGGACAACGCCGCGAACTGCGTACGGCTCGTTGGCTGGTCAATCGGTTGCTAGACTCTGCCAGTGAGCCAGTACCGTTGCAGCAGCCTTTACCAAACGCAAGCCGCGCACTCGATCCCGATCGCCAACCTCAACTCACTGAAGCCGTTGCAGAACAGTCCTTAAGTGAGAGTCAGACTGCGTTAACGCCTCCGATCGCCAACAGCATTCAATCACCACAGTCAGCGCTCTTTCAGGCAACGTTTACCAAGCTGCAAGCGAATCTGCAAAATCTCACTGGCACCGCTTTGGAAATTGATCTGCTCAGGGACACAAAAAAACGAGAATTGCTTCACCTCGTCCTCCGAAAGCTGCAAGACCTTTTGGATGAGTTGCGCGGACAACTGCCCCTGGAGCAACTTGAAACGAAACGCGACGTGCTTTTGTCCGACTTATGGCAAGCGACCGTTATGGATTTTTTGGGCAAATACTATACGGTGCAAATTGAGGCGCAGCCGATCGAGGTTGTAAATGTGCTGCTGCAAGATCGAGAGGTTGTACAGCTAGCGATTCTCGATCGCATTCCCTTATTTCCAGAGTTTTTGTCGCATCTGCTGTTTCAAGCTCCGTTAACGATCGACGGTACTGACTATGCAACTGGCACAGTAGAAGCCATGACTCGCATGGAATTGCTGCTGCAACACGTGACGATCCAAGTAGCCAATGCCGTGATGCAGCCGTTGATCAATCGCTTGGGTGATGTGGTTGCCATCAAACAGGCGTTTTACGATCAACGTCTGCTGTCCAGTCGCGAGATTGAGCGGTTTCGCAATGATTTGTCCTGGAAATATCGCACCGATCGCGTTTTTGCAGAACCCGCCGCCATTTTTGAAAGCCAGTATCGACTGCTCACATTAACCGGAAACGGCATCAGCCAAACGACCATTTATGCGCCCCGCAACGATGAGCTGGCGGCATTGTCTGGCGTTCCTTTCCTCGTCACCTTAGTCCTTGAAACACGAGACGCGATCGCGCCCCGTGTGCGCTCTGCGTTTTCGTTCTTTGGTAGAGGCGTGGTTTACGTGCTCACAGAAATCATCGGTCGCGGCATTGGTCTCATTGGTCGCGGCATTGTCAAAGGCATCGGCAACGCCTTACAGGATACCAAGCCCAAACGAAGCGAACGCTGGCGGTGAGGGGGAGGTGAGGAGTAAGGGGAGAGGTGAGAGGGGTGAAGCTTAGGGGCGGCTTTTCTGTAGCCATGCTGTGATGCCATCAGCGATCGCCGTTGCCAACCGTTGCTGCTCCTTTGGATTCGTGATCCACTCAAACTCATCAGGGTTAATCATAAAGCCAAGTTCCAGCAACACGGATGGGGTTGTGGTAGGGCGAGTCAGCGCCAGGTTATCCCAAAACACGCCATAGGACGATCGCTTCAATGTTTTGGTCAGGTAGTTGTGCAGAAACAGCGCCAGACTGTGTGCTTGCGTGTTGTACCAGTAGGCAGAAACGCCCTTGGTTTTGATGGCATCCCCATCGTCGGGCAATGCGTTGTAGTGCAGGCTCAGCGCCAGTGTCGGTTGCAGCTTGTCAATCATCGCCACGCGCTCTTGCAGTGGCACATCGGCATCTGTTTCACGCGTAAGGAAGACCGTTGCGCCCCGTTGCTGAAGGCGATCGCGCACTAACTTTGCCATCAGCAACGCCACCGACTTCTCAGGATAACCCGTCGGTCCTCTAGAGCCGAGATCCTCGGCACCGCCATGTCCAGGGTCGAGGAGGATTTTGATGCCAGACAAGGGGGACGAGGTGGCAGTTGTTAGCTGTTGGTTGTTAGTTGTTAGTTGTTGGTTGTTAGTTGTTGGTTGTTGGTTGTTAGTTGTTAGTTGTTGGTTGTTAGCTATTGATGCCTTTTCACCTTCTGACTTCTGACTTCTGACTTCTGGCTCCTCTCCCCTCACTCCTCTCCCCTCACTCCTCCCGCTCGGCGGATGCTTCAACGACAGCACCAACGTCGTCCCTTCGTACCGCAACTTGTAGCCCCACTGCTGGTTCGACTTCAGATTAAAGGTGTATTGAATTTGTCCTGGAGCGATTTGCTGCCAATCCAAACGCTCAATCAACGGATCGTCGTCTAGCCGAATGATATCGGTTTGGGCGGTGGTGTTGTAAAGGGTGAGGGTGAAGGTACGATCGCCCTGCTGGATGCTAACGGGCACAGGCACTTGCAGCGGAAACACAACCTCTGTCCAGTCGCCTACTTGCCGTGCTTTGATGCTGCGAATCAGCGATTTTGGCGGTGCACCCGTGGGCAGGATTTGTACCTCACTGCGCTTGATCCATGCGCCGTAGTCTAGCCGCACCCATTCGCCTTCGTAGCCTGTTACGAGGGCTTGCGTGCCTTTAGGTAGGGGTGTTAGACGCGAATAGTCAGTACTAGCACCTGTGCGAACTGTGCCGGATTCTACCGTCACGGCAGCGGTCTCTAAGCGAGTGGGTGACAGGATGTTGATGTTGCCGAAACCCGCTTGCTTGATGGTTTGACCGTCTTGAGTGAGTTGAAATTCAGGTTTGCCCAAAGCGCCCAGCAAGACGGTATGCGCACAGCCTTCAAAGCGTCCTGCCACGCGTCCAGTTACAATCGCTGGTTGATTTTGCTGGGTTAACACGGCGGCATTGTCTGGCAATTCGATCGACTGCGGACGTAGCACTAAGGGAATCGTTTGATTCGCCAGCGTCACCGAAACCATTGCTTTGGGCGGCGCGATCGCCGTAAAGCAGAGTAGCTCATTCGGCAAGCGGGAAATATCAACAGATGGACTGAGCGCATCTTTGCCGAACGCTAGCCCTTTTGGTGGCTCGGTTGTCGTCGCTAATCGTGTAATCGTTAGCGTGACGGTTTGTTTGCCGTAGCGTAAGTCAAACCGATTTGCCCCAACCTGTAGCGGAAAGCTTGGCGCAAAATGTCCGGCCACATTACGGACGATCGCCGTGCCGTTGACCAAAACCGTTCCCCCCGGTGACGCGGTGCCAATGAGAAAAATGCGATCGGCAACTGTCTGATGATTGGCAGGCGGATAGGAAACATAAAGCGGTTGGGCAGCGTCGATCGGCGTTGCAGTGAGGACGCAAGCGACCGCTCCAAAAACAGGAAGTAGGGGATAGAGTGCAGAGGGCAAACCGGAAAGTCGTTTCATTAATTACGTGATGCGGACGTGTCAGTTCTGAAAAACGACCCTCCGCATTGGCAATGTATCGGGTCGCAATGGCATTGTAAGCGCTGACAATAGCAATGTATCGAGTCACAATCGCATTGTGAGCACTGACAATGGCATTGTGTTGCATCGCAATCGTCTTGTGCCGGGTCGCAATGCTAATGTATCGAGTCGCAATGGCATTGTAGGCAATCACAATGGTGTTGCTGTAGCAATCTATTGATCAACACCTCTCAGAGCCTCGGTTTCTGGCAGAGTCAGTAAGCGTCCCAAAACAAGCGCCATGAGAAACCGGGGCGCTTTGCATCACGGTTCACATCCACGTGAAGCTTGTAGATTAGAATACGAGCATCAACAGAGTTTGCCCTCTACGCTTGCCCTCTAGCTGTCGGTGACTTTGCAGACCCATTCAGCACTCGCACCATTCGCCACTATGACCCATCATCATGCCGGACATGACCATCATCATGGGCACAGTCATGCCGGACACAACCATCATCACGCGCCAGCTAATTACAGTCGTGCGTTCGCGATCGGTCTCGCGTTAAATCTGGGGTTTGTCTTCATTGAAGTGATCTTTGGCTGGGTAGCGAATTCCGTCGCGCTCCTTGCGGACGCGGGGCACAACTTAAGCGATGTTTTGGGGTTGGTGCTGGCGTGGGGGGCAAGTGCGCTGGCGCGGCGGCAGCCTTCTAGCCGTTATACCTACGGTTGGCGACGATCGTCGATTTTAGCAGCTTTCTTGAACGCGATTTTTCTGCTGGTTGTTACGGGTGGGCTAGCGTGGGAATCGATTCAACGCTTTAGTCAGCCGGATGATGTCCAAGGTGGGATTGTCATTATTGTGGCGGCGATCGGCATTGTCATTAATACCGCGACCGCGCTGATGTTTATGTCGGGTCGCAAGCAAGATTTGAATCTTCGTGCTGCCTTTATGCATATGGCAGCAGATGCCCTGATCTCATTTGGCGTTGTCCTGGCAGGTATTGGCATTTTAATCACCCGTTGGGTTTGGCTCGATCCGGCGTTTAGTTTGGTGATTAGCGCGTTGATTGTTGCTGGCACCTGGCACCTGTTGAAAGATTCATTTAACCTGGCGATCGACGCGGTACCAGATGCGATCGACGAACGTGCGGTTAAAGCATACCTGGCAGAACGTCCTGGCGTTGAGCAGGTTCACGATCTGCATATTTGGGGCATGAGCACGACAGAAACCGCACTCACCGCGCATCTTGTAATCCCAGAAGGGCACCCTGGCGATGCCTTTCTGGCGTATCTCTGCGAATCTCTGCAAACCCAGTTTGGGATCGCCCATGCCACCATTCAAATCGAACTGGGCAGCTCTACCTGCGCCTGCACACTAACGCCATTGGACAGCCATTGAGCAACTCAGTCTCAATACTTCTCTCTCCCCCTCGTCGTTCTTGACGCTCCAAAGGAGGGCGGCACACAGAGACCCTGGCGGCAAAGGTTTCTCGGCTGATTCTGCATTGGCGCTTGAACGCACCGGCTGAAAGTGGCTGTAAGTCTGTCCGGCATGGCACTCCCGCTGGTTCGATGCGGTTCTACCCCTCAGTGTGCAGCTTGCGATCGGCAGGCGATGAGCCGCCTTCGCGTAAGGGTGTCACATATCGGGTGGCAATGACGGTTCGCAAACGCATTTCTGATCCCACGACTCTGAGCAGACATTAGTAACGTCCATCGATCAGCGCCTCCATCGTTTCAGTTGTTCAGGAACAAGAATTTAATAACCTCGGCGTTTTCCGTAGGGGCGCACGGCTGTGCGCCCCTACCTACGAACGATTTGTCGGTTTTATTTAATCCACGATCCTAAATTACTCCATCAGTAGTCGCTAAGATTGCCGTAGCGTTTGGTTTGGCGCTCTGCCCAACGGAAAAGGAACAGCCCGATCGCAAAATACACTCCGCCATTGACAAGCGCAATCCCTAGCTGCGGCAGATCCAGCGGCTGCTGTCGCGCCATCAGGTTGCGCAGTAATCCAGCACCAGGACTCATCGGCAACAAGTTGCCAATAATGCGCATCCCGCCTGTCCATTCTTCAGTGGGCACACTCATCAAAAACAGCAGTGCAAATTGGAAAATGCCCAAAACCTGCTGAAGCCGCTTAACGATGAGCGCCAAAGACCCGATCGCAAAGGCAAGTCCATAGGCTCCCAGCAGCACCGTGAACAGTGGCAGCCAGAGGCTCAATGGAAAGGCTAGCCAGCGCCCTGTCAACGCCATAATGATCACGATGATTGCGGCGATCAACCCCGATTGCAGCAGCAGATCAGCGATCGCCCGTGTCAGAAACACCTGTGAGGCGCTAAAGGGCGAAATAAAGAGCTGTTCTAGCGTGCCTGTCTGAGCTTCGCGCTGTAGCGTACCAGAAATATTTGCCATGATGAACAGCACCAGCGTCCAAAGCACATAGCCCACGATGATGGCATCCAATCGATTGCCGAACTGTAGCCCTGGACCTGCAATGTAGCTGGCGCTCAAGAAGAGACCGTAAAACACCGACGTAGAGATGACAATGCCGCCGATCGACTCAAAAAGGTAACGCCGTAGCTGAATGCCCGCCCGCGTTAGCTCTGCAAAAAAGAGTTCAAGCATGGACATCTCCGCTCGCGTGGGTTGGGTTAGCTTTCGTCAGCTTCAGAAAGATATCTGTTAGCGTTGCCCGCTCAGTTTCAAGCCGAGCGATCGGCAAGGGGTTCAAAACGTCCAGCACCGGATAGAGCAAGGTCGGGTTGGGAATATGAACAGTAGTGCCTTCTATCAGGGCTCCCAGGTCAATCAACCTGGCGATGCGATCGTCCGGCAGTTCCGGCAAGTCCACCCGATACACCGCACTGGAAAACTGCTGAATCAATGCCTCGGTCGCTTGCTCTGTCACAATTTCGCCCTGATTGATAATGGCAACGCGATCGGACAGTTCCTCGGCAATATCAAGCTGGTGCGTCGTGAGGAGAATCGCGCGTCCTTCGCTGGCAATCTCACGCACGAGACGTTTCACCGTTTGTGTCGCTTCTACATCCAATCCCAGCGTCGGCTCATCCAGCAGAAGTAACGGCGGTTCGTGGATCAGCGCCACCGCGATCGCCACCTTTTGCTGCATCCCTCGCGAGAGCTTTTGCACATTTGTCTTGCTCTTGTGGCTCAGTTCAAAGCGATCAAGCAGCACACGCGATCGCTGCCGTGCTACCCGCCGCGATAGCCCCCGCAGCACCCCAAAGTACTCCAGGTTTTCCGCTGGAGTCAGCCGCCAATAGAGATTGCGACTCCCTTCTAAAACCGCTCCCACCGATCGCAGCGCCTGCGAATCGTGATGCGGATCACGCCCTGCAATGCTTACCGTGCCGCGATCGGGCAGCACCAAACCCGCAATCATTTTGATCGTCGTCGTCTTACCAGCACCATTGGGACCCAAGAAGGCAAGCACCTGGTTCGCGCCAATCTGGAGTGACACATCCTGCACAGCACGAGTGGTTTTGCCCTGAGCGCGGTAAGACTTATGCAAATGCCGGACTTCGAGCAAAGACATCTCATATCCAATAAACAGCCCTGTTACAAAGCGTAACAAATTAGCGAGTCCGATCGTCGCAGGGTGTCGCCTGATTGACCGACAAATCTTTCTGCGATCGCCTGCCCCGCCCTGCACTGAAAGTGCGGGCTAACAGCAGTAAGTCCTCTAAAGAGGACTACAAGGGGGTTTCAACCCGTTTTAACAGGTTTCGCACCGTTAGCCCGGATTTTAATCACGGGTGGATCAGCAACGGAGCTGGCGCATTTAAAGATTGAAAGCTTGAAGGTTGAAATTTTGTTTCCCTTTGCTGCTCTTAAAGGGGAACTTCGGATGTTTTCTCTAAACGTTGCACTAAATTTGGACGGGCATTATGGAGAGCTATGGGTTTCTACTGGCGTTGCAGGACTACGAAGATCATTGGGAATGCAACCCGACTGGCACGCTGAAACCCCAGGCTCGTCAGGGGCAGACCATTAGACATCTGAGCCTTCTCATTGCGGCGCTTTCATTGATGGAAGGCATGACCGGAAAATCAGCACAGGCCTATAGCGCAACGGCCGCGACTCGGTCTACTGAAACGCTTGCAACTCCTCATGCCCCAGCGATCGAACGTCCTGCTGAGGAGCAGACGATGCCTGACCAAAC
>JACMKO010000209.1 GCA_014380065.1 Leptolyngbya sp. ES-bin-22
CTTTGACGGTAATTAGATAGTCATTGCCACTGTCAATGATTTGCGCCACTGTTTTTTTTGGTGTGCAACGCATCGAGACTAAAGCAAACACCCTTGAGTTGCAGCGTTTTCAGCAACACTTCAACCGTCTTAATCTCACTGGTTTGTTGGTTTCGCATCGTCTCTAAGCCCACCACGACTCCTTGAGCGACACTGAACGCCGACACCACACTGACAAAAGCTTGGTACGACTGGTCATCGTCGCGCACACTGGCTTTGATGCTGTTGCCTAGAGCTTCGCTCCGCCAAAGGCGTACGGTTGCCAGTGGCTCACCGGGTGCCGGCGCAAAGCGCTCTTTTGCCCAAGCATTGAACGCCTGTGTAAACGACTCAAAATCGACCCGTACCATGCTGCGGCGCAGTGTCGATAGACTTGGCAGTCGTTGCTGTGGTCATTGCAGCAGGGGCAACAGTGCCACTGGCTGTCGAGCCACGAAAGCGGCGAGCGGACGATACCCCGTACAGCCAGTGCCCATCAGGACAAGCAGCAAAACGACCCACAACGCATGCAGGCTGCGTACGGCAAGCCCGAATCGTTTGCAGAGGCTCAATCAGACTCATGCGACCACAGGTGCGGCGCCATAACACCTCTAGGTTCTATTTTCTACGGCTGATAGATCAGCCCTGCTCACCAGATGGGGTGGGTGACAACAAACACACTCATTACAGACTGTGGCGCTGCTTCTGATGGAGGGTTGCCTGGTGACATTGACACAAAGCCTCAATACTGCCGTCGGCTGCGGAGCGCTGAGGTCGATGGTTCAACCTATGCTGATCTAAAGACTGGTTTAGTGGCGCGCGAAAAGGCTGGCGGCGACTTTCAGTATGTGGGCAACTCTAGTCAGACTGATGGTCCCACCAAGGCGGCGATCGTCAGGTTTAGCGGTAGGGCTACCGATCTTCAGGATGCTGATGGCAGACGGTGGATTCGTATCAAGTACATCGGTATGCAGGGCACTCCTCGCGTTGGTTGGGTGCCCAATGGTGCAGCCGGAGTGAACCGCAATCTTGCTGCTTGCACCATTGGTCAGAACTAGCTGGCGATGCCAACCACCAGCTAGATTACGATGAGACTGGTGCACTCACTGCGACTGGTTGACCAGTAACCTCAGTAACAATGCGACGAAAATCTTCGCCTTCAATCGTTTCTTCCTCTAGCAGCAGGTCAACCAGTCGATCGACGAGCATGCGGTTTTCTCGAATCACCTTGCGAGCCTCTTCATAGCATTTGACTGCAATGCCTCGGACTTGGTGGTCAATCTGGGTTGACACGTCTTCTGAGTACTCCGTGCGGGGCGACAAGCCGCGACCTAAAAAGACTTCGCTGCCTGCACTTTCAAGCGCCACCAGTCCTAAATCAGACATGCCGTAGCGTGTCACCATTTCGCGTGCTAAGTCCGCCACTGCTTTGATATCACTGCTGGCACCTGCGGTGACCTCAGCCTCCCCGAAGACTTCAACTTCAGCAGCCCGACCACCCAGGGCGATCGTGATGCGATCAGTCAGCCAAGCGCGGGTGTAAAGCCCACTGTCAATCATTTCTTCGTTGAACGCCTGCTGAGCAAAACCACCAATGCCACCCGATCGCGGAATGATGGTCACTTTATTGAGTGGGTCAGAGTTCTTTAGCACGGTCATCAGCAGCGCGTGACCAATTTCGTGATACGCAATCAGCCGTTTTTTCTTGCTATCCAGCAGGGGAGTCAGGGTAAGACCGATCGTGACACGATCGATCGCGTCATCGATTTCTAACATCGTCACAGCATCTTTGCGACGACGTGCGGTCAGAATCGCTGCCTCATTTAACAGATTTGCCAGTTCTGCACCCGAGAAACCAGGTGTCCGACGGGCAACCGCTTCCAGGGAAATATCTGAGTTGAGCTTCTTGTTACGAGCGTGGACTTCCAAAATACCCAAACGCCCTTTATAGCTGGGTAAATCAACCATCACCTGGCGATCAAAGCGACCAGGACGTAGCAGCGCTGAATCCAGCACGTCGGGACGGTTAGTGGCAGCAATGATGATAATGCCCGTGTTGCCCTCAAAGCCATCCATCTCGGTCAGCAACTGATTGAGGGTTTGCTCCCGCTCATCGTTGCCACCCCCAATGCCTGCACCCCGTTGCCGTCCTACCGCGTCAATCTCATCAATGAAAATGATGCACGGTGCATTCTCTTTCGCCTTCTTGAAAAGATCGCGGACGCGAGAAGCGCCCACACCCACAAACATTTCCACAAACTCCGAGCCAGAGATGCTGAAGAAAGGCACGCCAGCTTCACCCGCGATCGCCTTTGCCAGTAGGGTTTTGCCCGTGCCTGGAGGACCAATCAGGAGCACCCCTTTGGGAATGCGGGCCCCAACAGCCGTAAAGCGTTCAGGCTTTTTGAGAAACGTGACCACTTCTTGAAGTTCTTCTTTCGCTTCTTCAATGCCTGCCACATCATCAAACATCACGCCCGTTTTTGCTTCCATTTGGAAGCGAGCGCGGGATTTGCCGAAGCTCATTGCTTGTCCAGGTCCACCTGGCGCATTGCTGGAGCGGCGCAAAATCATGAGCAAACCGCCAATCAGCAAGAAGAACAGCAGCAGGTTTGCCAAAATGCCCATGACAGCGCTGTTATCCTGCGTTGGCTGCACGGCAAGATCAATTTTGTTCGCCAATGCTTTCTTGGTAATCTCACCATAGTTCTCAAAGAGCGCCACTTCGCGTGGTGGGCTGCCCTTCTTATCCCCTTCCAACATGACACGGGCAACTCGTTGCGTTGGGTCGATCTCAATGCGAGTTACTTCACCAGAGTCAATTTTAGTCAGTAACGCACTGTAGCTCAGAGGTTCACGAGTGCTTTGTGCGCCTGCTGGCAGGCTCAGCGTGATCCCTTGGGCAATGACCCAAACGGCCGTAGCAACACCCATTGCGGCAGAGCCGCGCCGTGGCAGTCGTTTTACCAGTGCATTTGTCCAGGAATTTTTCATACGTAGCGCCTTCTACCATTACCTTGCCGATTTACCATGTTGCTGCTGTCCGCTGCATACGCGATCGCTCACCCCAGCGTAAACAAAGAACTCACGGAACTTCTTCCAAGTTTAGCTCACCCGTCTCCATCATGGGGAGCGAAGTGCGTTTACCTAAAGCCTTTTTGGTACGTAGCCAATAGATTCAGTGCTTGCTGAGTTATAACCCTTAGGATCGTGGATTAAATAAAACCGACAAATTGTTCGTAGGTAGGGGCGCACAGCCGTGCGCCCCTACGGAAAACGCCGAGGTGATTGACGGTGTTTTTGTGTCTCAAGGAGGATGAGGCGAGATTGACAACGCACCATGCCAACGGCAATGAGAACGCCGTAAGCGTGACGAGATTGCTTAACCAAGAGTCTGTAAGCGAGAGTCTGTAAGCGAGAGTCTGTAAGATGGGTGTTCAAAGACCGAGATTGATGCTTTTTTTGATGATGGTATGACCTTACTCAAGC
>JACMKO010000210.1 GCA_014380065.1 Leptolyngbya sp. ES-bin-22
AATCTGCTAGCTTTAAGCACGTAAATGTTAACAGCGCTGCTGCTTGATTGCTAGAAAAGAGCCGCTTCAAAAATGGAATAAACTTACCACTTGTAAAACACGTAATACTGAAACTACTTTGTCAGTGTAGATGATTTGGTCGAGGTAGTGCCTCATACACGAGTTTGACATCTACCGAGTTTGATCTCCTCAGACACAAGGCTGAATCTTCTCCGGCATTATGCTGAATTCAATTAGCCGCATAGTGATAGCAAGAGACAGATGGGCTAGGACGGGGTGCAGGGGCTTCGGCGTGAGCGCTCAGTCGAACGGTGGAACCTCTGGCTGAGGGCAACGCCCACACACCTTTTGATCCCCAGTCCTAAACGTTATGACGATCGCCATAGCCAAGTAGTTAGCCGAACAGTAGGGCAGCATGATTAGTGCGGTCAATCGCGTCGAGAGGAGCGCTCATGACGGCTAAGCCTCGGTCATTGAGCAGTATTGCCAAGCTCCAAGTCTTTACGGCAGCGTTCTCAGCACAGCCGTCAGTCGCTCGATCAGTTGATCAATGTGGTGCGGTTCGATCGTCAACGGTGGCGAAAGGGCGATAATATCCCCTGTAGTACGAATCAACAGCCCTTGCTCAAAGCAGTTCACCAGGCATTCATAGCCGCGCGAGCCAGGTTGAGCAGAGGAGGCAAGTTCTATACCAGCGACCAAGCCCAGGTTGCGGATGTCAATAATGTGAGGTAACCCTTTGAGGGAATGCACCGCGTCTTCCCAGTAGCTTGCAAGGCTATGTGCGCGTTCAAATAACCCTTCTGCTTCATAAATATCCAGCGTGGCTTCGGCAGCAGCACAAGCAACGGGATGACCAGAATAAGTGTAGCCGTGGAAGAGTTCGATCGCGTTGTCTGCTCCGTGCATGAAGGCATCGTGAATGCCTTGCCGTGCGAATACTGCGCCCATCGGGATGGTGCCGTTAGTGATGCCTTTTGCTACCGCGACCAAATCGGGAATGACACCGAAATGTTCCGTCGCAAAGCTTGAACCCAGTCGCCCAAAGCCTGTAATTACCTCGTCAAAAATCAGCAAAATACCGTATTTGTCGCAGATGGCGCGTAGCCGTTCTAGATAGCCTTTGGGTGGCACAAGGACTCCAGTTGACCCAGCCAGCGGTTCGACAATAACAGCGGCGATCGTCGAAGCATCGTGCAGGGTGACAAGCCGCTCCAGTTCGTCTGCAAGATGTGCTCCCCACTCAGGCTGTCCACGGGTAAAGGCATTGTGTTCGAGATTGTGCGTATGGGGCAGGTGATCGACACCAGGAATCAAACTGCCAAAAAATTTGCGGTTGGGCGCAATGCCGCCAACGGAGATGCCACCAAACCCAACGCCGTGATAACCGCGTTCACGACCAATTAACCGGGTGCGCGCCCCTTCTCCCCGTACACGATGGTACGCCAGAGCAATTTTGAGGGCGGTATCCACCGACTCGGAGCCAGAGTTGGTAAAAAAGACATGATTTAGGTCGCCGGGAAGCATCTTGACGAGGCGATCGGCAAGGGCAAACGGACCTGGATGCCCCATTTGAAAAGTCGGTGCAAAGTCAAGCTCCATCACCTGTGCCTGCACCGCTGCTGCAATTTGCTCACGCCCGTGACCAGCATTAACACACCATAGACCCGCCGTACCGTCGAGGACTTCGCGCCCCTCAACCGTCTTGTAATACATGCCTTTTGCCGATGCCATCAGTCGAGGCTTGGCTTTGAACTGCCGATTGGCGGTGAAGGGCATCCAGAAAGCGTCGAGGGATGTAGGGAGTAGGGAGGGAGTGGGGAGTGGGGAGTGGGGAGTGGGGAGTAGGGTCATAGCCTGAACATCTTGCGTTGGTCTGTTGTTTACTGATAGAGATCGCGATCGATGCTTACGGGTGAAGATGGTGACTGACAGGAAGTAGGAGGTCAGTAGTGGAACAGTCTGCTTTTTTGGTGCAGCTATTGCCAGGAATGGTGCGACTTGCTGACGTGCATCGGTTGGCGGGTCAACAGCACGATAATCTTTGTGGACCGTATTGGATCGCCATGCTGTTGCGATCGCGTGGCTTCCATCAGCTTACTTCAGAACAGGTCGCCCAGTGTGCAGGCTCCGTCTTGCCGATCGGTGATCCCAAAACCTGGCTACCCAAAACTGCTAGCTCTCGACAGGATTACAGCGTCGCGCTGCCCGTTGCCGCTGGTTTGGGTGATGCAGGCACATCCGCGCAAGGTTTGATTGCTGCTGTCTCTACGCTGTCTGACGGGGCGTATACATTGGTACCTATCCAAACCGAGTGGTCAGCCGCGCGGATAGAAGTCATGCTTGATCTATGCCGCCAGCCCGCCTGGAACGCGATCCCGCTTTGCAATCTCAGAACCGATCACCTCTGGGGCGCAAGCTTGGCAGTGAGTGACACGATCGCCTACCTCAACGGCGAAATCATCACACCACCACCACCAGACTGGAACGTGGGACATTTTCTCGCTTTGGCAGGAATGGTGGAAGGTCATGCCCGATCGCTCATCTTGACCTGCGACACCTATCCCAATTTTGGTTGGCAAGGCTATCACCTCCAGCCTGCGGACGCGATCGCTCAGTCGCTCAACCGAGACGATGGTAACGGTGGCGGCATTCTATTGTTCGTCGCTACTCAGCACAAAGATAGCGTGGAACAACAAGCAACAGAACAGGGCTTTGCGATCGACGTTTGGGATAACGGCAGCCCCAAGAGCTGAAAAGCTGAGGGCAGGGGACAGGAGGCAGGGGAAGCAGGGGAGGCAATTCAAAACTCAAAACTCAAAACTCTTATCCCTCTCACCCCTTTCTTCCAACTCAAAACTCAAAACTCTTACCCCTCACCCCTCTCTCCCCATCCCCTAATAAATCTCCATATACTCCTGTCGTTCCCATTCCGTGATGTGGTCGTGGAAGCGGGCAAGCTCGAAGCGTTTGACGGTAGTGAACAGGCGCACAAAGTCTTCGCCTAAGAGCGATCGCATCTCCTCATCTGCTGCCAGTGCCTCTAATGCCGCTTCCAGGGTTTGGGGAAATTTGGGTAACGTGGGATTGTCTTCGCTGGGACCATCTACAGGAGGCTGCAATTCGTACTGATGCTGGATGCCCAGCAGTCCCGCTGCCAAAGTTGCGGCTGCGGTGAGGTAGGGATTGCTCAGCCCCGATGCTGCCCGCATTTCGAGGTGAGTGTCTTCGTCGTGGGTCGCTTTGACGCGTACCATTGCCGATCGATCTTCAATGCCCCAGCTAATATTTGAGGGCGCAAAGGTGTGTGGCTTGAGACGACGGTAGCAGTTGGGTGTGGGACCAATCAGCGGGAACATTGCCGGAGCGTGGGTGAGAATGCCCTGGATAAAGGATTTGAACGTTGAGGATAAGCCATCAGGATCATTCTGATCAACGCAGGCATTTTTGCCCGTGCTGCGATCGAGCAGGCTGATGTGAAAGTGGCAGCAGCAGCCCGCACGATCGGCAAACGGTTTCGACATAAAGGTTGCCAGATAGCCCATCCGATGCGTGATTTCCTTCACCGCATTTTTGAACGTGAACGCTTTGTCGGCACCACGAAGACCAACACCGGGACCAAAGTTGATTTCAAACTGTGATGGGGCATATTCACAGTTGCTTGTAATCACATCCACACCAGAGCCGCGCAGGTAGTCCAGCAGTTGATCCAGTTCAGGCACATACTGGTTGCGAATGTGGTTGAAGATGTGTAGCCCACCGAACAGCGGTTCTCGCGTTTCACCATGCAAAAGGTAAAACTCAAACTCGTGTCCCATCATCACGTCAAAGCCCATGGCAGCGGCTTTACGCAGCAGGGCTTTGAGGACATAACGCGGTGCCATTGTGAGCGGATCGCCAAAGCTCCACTGTGGGTCACAAATGACTTTAGCCGTGCGATCGAGCCAGGGCACCGGAGTCAGCGTGTCTAAATCGGGGATCAACATATGGTCGCGGTATTTGCGCTCCTCATGCAGTCCCGCTCCTGAAACGACCATTGATGCCGTATCAAGTGCCAGCGTACCGCCATAGAAATTTAAGCCCTTGCGGGTGTAGCTTTCTACCTTGTCGATCGGCACCACTTTCGATCGCGATACGCCGTGCAGATCCGGCAGTTCGAACCGCACATATTCAACGCCCTGCTCCTTGAGAGTGGCAATGAATTGCGTGATGCGATCGGAAGAAGCCTGCTCTGGATCTGTTCCAGTCGCATCCGGTGCAACAAATTTTGTAACCATCACCCTACTTATGGAAAACGTTTAACCAGCAAGAATCTGAACCGTGTGGGAACGCAGCACAGAAACAGAGAGAATTTTGGTCTTCTCTACGCTCCTGTGCTTGTGATCACTACACGACTTGCACTGTCTAACCTAACGACTTAAACCTTTTTCATATCGCTAAAGCGAGTATGAGACGCTTCGATGTCGTCCTCCATTTCCTGGATAATTTCGGGCGATCGCAGGCGCAGCATCAAAAACCAGCCTGCACCCACAACTAAGTAGAGCAAGAACAGGTAAGGAAAGACATTGTACGGTGCTGCCGGAACCGGAAACAGGCTGTTTTCACCAGGGATGCCAATACTGCCTAACACTGGAATGATCATAAACGCCACACCCAGCACCGCATACAAAACGTCAGTCCAGCGCAACTGGTGCTCACGATGCAGATAGACTGGGGCAGCGATCGAAATCAGAATATACGCTACCAGAAAACCGTAGGTGGCGATCGTGCCAAAGTAGGCATAACCGTCTAACACCTTCACGCCAAAGAGGTTAAGCGTTGCAGGCGCTAAGAAGGCAGCGATCGCCACCAGGGTGACAGCGATATGCGGGGTTTCGTTCGTGCCGTGCGCCTGACCGACACTGTTGGGGAAAATACCATGCCGCGCCATCGAGAAGAAGATGCGTGCGCCCGCATTAAGACAGGCGAGGGTGCAAGCGAACAGGCTAATCATGGAGCCGATGGAAATGAGAATGCCGAAAAAGCCAACCCCAGAGAAATTAGCCAGATCGTTCATTGGCGCGGTACTTTCATTGAACTTGACGGCAGCGCCCGTAAAGCCAAGCACCTGAATGTAGGACATGACGACAAAAAATAGCCCCGAAAACACCGTGCTGATGATGACAGCGCGAGGAATGTTGCGTAGCGGATTTTTCGCCTCATCCCCTAGCGTCGTAGCGCTCTCAAAGCCGACATAGCTAAACACGCCCAACACCAATCCCAACATAATGCCGCTTGGCTTCACTCCTTGCAGTGTCAACTGTGCCGGGTCGATCACATAGCCTTTCTTGCCCAGGATGATAATTCCTAAAAGGATAATTAACCCAACCGATGCTGCTTCCATTGCTAACATCAGCGCTGTCGAGAGCTGAATGTCTTTGTAAGCCGCGTACCAGGCAACACCCGCGCAGATGGCAAAGAGAAAGATCGGCGACATGTTTAAGCCCAATGGACTCAGCAAAACTTGACCATAGTTTGCAAAGCCACAGATCACCGCCATTGCTGTAAAGACGTACGCCAGAATGAGCGACCACCCTGTAATGACTCCGGCTGTAGGACCTAGACCTCTAGCGATGTAGGCATAGAGCGAACCAGGTGAGGCAGACCGACGGGCAAATTGATTAATATTGATGCCCACAAAAACTAGCCCGACTGTCGCCACTAGGTAGGTAAACCAGGTGCCTGCCCCAGCAAGAGCAAACACAAGAGCAGCATTCACCGTAGGTGTAACGGTTGGTGCAATGTTGGCGATCGACTGAGAAATTACCTCAGAAAACGGAAGACACTCTGGACGCAAACCGGACTTGCTCGGTTTAACCCGCATTTCACTAGACATACTCAAACCTTTAGATTGGTTGTATTAATCAACAGCAGCTTTCACTGGCACACGACACAAATGGCTTCTAGAAGACCACTGTCACGCTAAGCAATCGGCTACTTAGAAAAGCGCTTTGATCAGAGTCCAACGACTGCGCTAAATGTTGGAAATTTTGCTTAACACTACGCCACACGGCAGCACAAATTCGTAGCAAGCATTACTAATCTCCACCGAGGAGCATATCATTTTTGTGTAGAGAAATAGGCGCGCTACTTGTAACGGGTCGCCAGCCCAATCAACCACGGCGGTGAATGAGCGATCGCCGCTCAGCAACCCACCAGTTTTTTAACTGACTAATGGCTCAAGACTGTTGGCTAGTGACTAGTGGCTAATAGCGATGATTAAGAGTTGACTACAACCGATACTGGCGATAAATATCACTTGCAGCGCGATGTATCAGTGAGTGGCGGTAAATAAGCGCTTGCATGTCATCTGCATAGCCACCACCAATGACGCAGGCGATCGCATACCCTTGCGAAACACACGTGCTTAGCACCTGCATCTCACGGCGAAACAGCCCTGTATCGGTAAGGCACAGTTTGCCCAGGCGATCGCCCAGATGTGGATCAACGCCCGCATCGTACAGCACCAGATCCGGCTTCACTGCACTCAACAAATCGGGCAAATAGCCTGCCAGCGTTTGCAGATAGGCATCATCCTCCATGCCTTCTGGCAGCGGCACATCTAAATCGCTTTGCTGCTTGGTGCCCGGAAAGTTGACCTCACAGTGCATTGAGAACGTGAAAACACCAGGGTCAGCTTGAAAAATAAACGCAGTGCCGTCCCCTTGATGCACATCCAAATCAATAATTAAGACTGTTTGTACTAATCCCAATTTTTGTAAGACACGGGCAGCGATCGCCAAATCATTAAAAATGCAAAACCCCGACCCATAGCCGGGAAAAGCATGATGTGTACCACCCGCTGTATTGCACGCCAGCCCATGCTCTAGCGCCAATCGTGCAGTGAGCACACTGCCACCCACCGCGACACACGTTCGATTGACCAATGCCGGACTCCACGGCAACCCAATTCGCCGCTGCGCTTTTGCATCTAACGTCCCATCGCAATACGCCCGCACATACTCTGGCGTATGCACTAACTCCAGCCACTCCTGCGGCGATCGCTCAGGCGTATGAATCTGCGATGCATCCACCACCCCATCCGTCAGCAGCCGTTCATAAAGCAACCGAAATTTTGACATGGGGAACCGATGCCCTTCTGGCAAAGGTGCAACGTACTCAGGGTGATAGACGATCGGTAGAGACACAAGCGTGGGGAAAAGATGAAGGATAAGTTTTGAGTTTTGAGTTTTGAGTTGCGAGGGGTCAGAAGTCAGAAGTCAGAAGTCAGAAGTCAGAAGTTCTTCGCTTTGAGTTGATTCTGACTCCTCTCACCTCTCACCTCTCACCTCTCTTCCCTTTAGCCTTTAGCCTTCATCCTTTAGCCTTTATCTCTCCCCCACCCCCTCCCATCGCTCAAACATCGCCGCCTGCCCACAGCGTTGATTTTGCTCATCCAGTACATCCCAGATGACGACATCCTGAATCGAAAAGCGCCGTCCGGTGCTGGAAATCCGAATGCCTTTGTAGTTGCTGCTATAGCCCTTTGCTTGGGCTTGGGCGAGGAGACGATCGCGTTCTTCCTGCTCAATCGGTTCTGCGGTCAGACGCGAGGGTGTTTGGGTGAATTGTACCCAGTCCATTTCCCACAGCGTCAGCGCTTGACGATTACCGTAGTTGAGAATCGGGTCTGCTTCCGTTCCGTGAGAGACAAGGACGAAGGGGGCATGAAAGAGAGCATTGGCGATCGCTTGGTCGGTGCTTATGGATAAATCTTCTACGGCTAACAGGGGGCGATCGAGCCAATGTTGAAAGCTGCGTAATAGACGTTGACTGTGCTGAATTACGGTTGCTTGGTGCCAGGGACGTTCAATGCTTGCCACGATAGATATGACTACGGCTGGTTCGAGACAGGCTTACAGAATACTATTAGAACTTACGCTCTGCCAAAACCTCGGAGGTTTAAGCGTCGAAGCTGGTCATGTGGTTCAACGCCTGGTGAAAACCTCCGAGGTTTGCGTAAGTCCAGACTATGATAGAAGTGTTGCAAATTCTTCATAAAACGCTGTGGTGACTCAATCATTAACCCTCGCACCGCTGGAAAAACTCACCTGGGATTGGCGCGGCTACTCGATTCAATACACCGTCGTTGGCACGGGACAGCCGTTGCTGTTGGTGCATGGGTTTGGCGCGTCGTTGGGTCACTGGCGGCAGAATATCCCCGTCTTGGCGGCAGGGGGCTATCGCGTGTTTGCGATCGATCTGCTAGGGTTCGGCGGTTCGGCAAAACCTGCGCTGGACTATAGCCTGGAACTTTGGCAAGAGTTGCTGAAGGCTTTCTGGAGCGCGCACATTCAGCAGCCGACTGTATTTGTGGGGAACTCGATCGGTGGGTTGCTGTGCTTGATGATGTTGGCAAACCATCCCGAAACTGCCTCTGGCGGCGTGTTGATCAACTGTGCGGGCGGCATGAATCATCGTCCTGGTGAGTTAAATCCACCGCTGCGGCTGATGATGGCAGCGTTCAATAGCCTGGTGCGATCGCCTCGCTTTGGTGGCTTTGTTTTCAACCAGATTCGCCAGAAACACCGCATTCGGCGCACCTTGTCTCAGGTTTACCGCAATCGCGAAGCCATTACAGACGAATTGGTAGACATGCTGTATACACCTTCTTGTGATGACGGTGCTCAAAAAGTTTTTGCTTCGGTTCTCACTGCGCCGCCAGGTCCTAGCCCAGCCGAATTGCTGCCCAACGTGAGCCAGCCGCTGCTCGTGCTGTGGGGTGCCGACGATCCCTGGACTCCGATCGCTGGAGCTTCCATCTATCAAGAATTTGCCAAAGCCCATCCACTGACGTTTGTGTCGATTCCCGATGCGGGGCATTGTCCCCATGACGATCGTCCAGAAGTCGTGAACTCACTGATCTTAAACTGGCTGCAAGAAACTGAGGTTTAAGCTGTGTGGGAGCGTGAAGCACCAGCAAAGCTAGCGTTAGCAGACGAGGTTCATATCTGGCAAGCTAGCCTTGTGGTTTCCGCCAGCGAACTTCAGCAGTATGCCCAAAGCCTGTCGGCTGATGAACAAACACGAGCCGATCGCTTCCGGTTCCCGCGCGATTCCCACCGCTTTATTGCCAGTCGAGGTATCTTGCGTGCCCTTTTGGGACGGTACTTGAAAACATCGCCTGAGGAACTTCAATTCTGCTATAGCAAGCAAGGTAAACCAGCATTAGCAGCAGCTTTTGCCACGTTTGGTTTAGAGTTTAACCTGTCCCATTCAGAGGGCTTGATGGTCTGCGCGATCGCCCGTGACTGTCGTATTGGCATTGATCTGGAGTATCTCCGTCCGGTAGCAAATTTGGAAGACCTGACCCAACGCTTTTTTGCACCGCAAGAACACGCTGCCATCCATGCCTTGCCGGACGAATTGCGGTTGCGATCGTTTTTCCAGCATTGGACATGTAAAGAAGCGCTGCTAAAGGCTACAGGAGACGGTTTGATGAGCTTGAGCGCGATCGAAGTCTGCCTTGAGCGCGAGACTGCAAAGCTGATTAGCTGGAGCAGTGTCGCGCAACCAGCGAACGAGTGGTCGTTACAGCTATTCACGCCGCGATCGGGTTACGTAGCGGCAGTGGCTATGGAAGCGCTCGATCGCTCGATCGCGTTTTGGCAATGGAACGTTGACATCAACGCCTGGAAATGAGTCGGTTTAACGATGGCAACTTAAAGTCAGGCGCTAGCTTGAGCCAATCTTTTGGCTGGTTGCCCTTGAGGCGCTGCCTCAGATGCCTCCTCAAGCAGTATTTCGTAAAGCTGTCCGAGTTGTGCCGCTACACCATCCCAGCTAAACGTTGTTTCAACGCGCGTTCTGGCTGCTATCCCTAACGCGTTACGCCACTCTGGGTTCAGCAGCACACGATCGATCGCTGCTGCAAAGGCTGCCACATCCTTGGGGGGTGCTAGTAGCCCTGTTTGCTCTGGTGCCACCGTAAACTGCAACCCACCCACATCGCTACCGACAACGGGAGTGCCACACGCCATAGCTTCGATCGTGACCAGTCCAAAGGGCTCGTAGTGGCTAGGCACGACGCAGACATCTGCTGCCGCATAGTAGGTCGGTAAATCTTCTTGGCTCAGCCGACCGGGAAACTGCGTGATGCTCTCAAGGCCCAATTCTGCGACGATACTTTCAATGCGATCGCGCTCATCGCCATCGCTATGACCAGGGCGGCTGCCACCACCAATGATTAGCCGCACGTGTTCAGTCGTCCGTGCCTGACATTCATTTACTGCTCGCGCTAGAGTTTCAATCCCCTTACGAGGATCGAAACGACCTACATAGAGAACCACCTTTTCTTCAGGCGCAATGCCTAGTAGCTGGCGTGCCGCTGCCTGCGTCACCGTACCAAAGTGATCAATTCGAGTGCCGCAGGGAATGATGTCGATATTACCGTGAGCTGAAACCAGCGATCGCATGTGGTCGCGCTCTTGAGGACTCGTCGCTACCACACGGTTAACCGTTTCCAAGCACGTTTTCTCAACCGCTAAGCGCGTCTTAGCAATCAGTGGAATCGTTGAAATGGACTTGTATTTTACCGCGCCCAAAGAATGGTAAGTATGTGCCTGTGGGATGGACAGCTTTTTACTTAACTCCATGCCAACCCAGGAAGACAGCCAATAATTGCTATGAATTAACAAATAGGGCGACTCTAACTGGTGTTGAAAATCAAGGAATGCTTGCACAAACTCTGGCAAAAACTCAAAGATTTCGTCACGCGGGATGAACTCTTGCGGTCCAGCGATCAAACGAATAGTACGGCAGTGGGATGTGTGCTGTACAACTGCTGGTTGCTCTGGGCTAACACGGCGGGTAAACATATCCACCTCCCAACCTTGCTTCGAGAGAGCCTCGCCAACATACCGCACGTAAACATTTTGACCCCCAGCTTCTTCTTTTCCCACTTCGATCGCTGGATCACCGTGAACAGAGACTAGAGCAATCCGCTTCCTATTTAGAAAAATCATGGCTTTGTGAGCTTTGTTCCTACTAGAGTTGACAAGTACCAAGCGTGACGAATGCCAGATGAATCATCTTAAAAAGCACAGTCTGCTTTATTCTTACGGCTTCAAGTGAACATCAATTTAAGGATTTGCTGTCATCGATCACATCGCTCTAAAGAGGGAACGCAGTGCGATAGATTTGGTCATCATTAGCATTGTTAGTCCTTTATGGTGTTCAGAGTTTGACTATACCAACGCTTAACTCCCAGAGCTTCTAAGAAGCGCTAATAGGATGCCTAGAAAGCAGCAATCAACGCTCCTTTAATGACACAAAAACTCTTGGGATACACTTTTATACTGCTGACGACACAGCGTTCTACAAATCCGAACCGAGCTTTTCTAAGAAGACCTATGTATACCCCAACAGTGCGATTAGAAGACCTATACCTTACCGACTACTAAAGCTTAAAACAGCTCGAAAAATTACAAAAAGCAACTAACTTAATGCAGATATGTTTATTTATCTCACAAGAACTTTACCATAAGTTAGCAATGAGAGCACCTCGAAAATAAAGAAGAGCAGCAGCTAAAAAAGCGTTGAATGTATCATTTGTATTCTCTGTAAGCCGGCGTTAGCTACGTAAGTAAACGGCATTTTAATGGAATCCGAGCGGCTGTTTAGGAGTTACAGAGCTTCAGCGAGAAAGAATTCGCAGTGACGGATGCTCAACTTAGTCAAGTGTTTGTAACAAATAAAACTTCAAGAAGCACACCTTATTTATAAGAAAAAACTAACTTCAATTGAAATTTTATAGATTTTACTTATAGATTACACGGCTTTCGGTAGAAGCGTTAGTCATGATGATTTGCCCCTGTCAAGTTTGTACCGATCAAGTACAGCTTCAGACACAAGCCGCCAAGCCTAGGCTTGGCGGCTTGCCGTCCAGAGCGTAAAGTCTCGCCTCATAATAAGAAGAGATGCTTTACATGGCTTCATCATGACGAGAGATTTACGCGGCTTCATTAAACAGCTAGAGCAACGTGGGCAACTGCGTCGTATTAAGGCTCTGGTTGATCCAGACCTGGAGATTGCTGAAATTGCTCAGCGATTGCTGCAAAAAGGCGGTCCGGCGCTGCTGTTTGAGCAGGTCAAAGGCTCTCCCTATCCCGTTGCGGTAAATGTGATGGGTACGGTGGAGCGCGTCTGCTGGGCGATGAATATGGAAACGCCTGCTGAGCTAGAAACGTTGGGCAAGAAGTTGGCGCTGCTGTATCAACCGCGTCCACCCAAAACCGTGCCGCAGGCGATCGCCCTCGGACAGGCGCTCTTTGACGTACTCAAAGCCAAGCCCAGCCGCGATCTGCTGCCTCCTTGCCATCAGGTTGTGCTTAAAGGTGAAGATGTCGATCTAACTAAACTGCCGCTGCTGCGGGTTTATCCAGACGATGCCAATAAAGTGGTGACGCTGGGTTTGATGATCACGAAGGATTGCGAAAACAAAACGATTAACGTTGGCGTGTATCGCTTGCAGTTGCAGTCCAAAAATACGATGACGGTGCAGTGGCTCTCGGTGCGAGGAGCAACGCGCCATTTGCGTAAAGCAGCAGAACGGGGACAAAAGCTGGAAGTGGCGATCGCCCTCGGTGTTGATCCACTCCTGATTATGGCGGCCGCTACACCCTTGCCGATCGATCTCTCAGAATGGCTCTTTGCGGG
>JACMKO010000211.1 GCA_014380065.1 Leptolyngbya sp. ES-bin-22
ACTCTATGTGCCGCTGACACCTGCCGATTTTGCGAATGCCAGTCAAACGCCTGTAGCACCATCGAAGACGATCGCATCTGAGGTTGCTCCAGTACAGATTGGTGCTACTGTACGGCCAAAGGAAAGTCCGCTGACTGCGATCGCCAAGCAAGTCCAGGGTTCGTTCAAAGGTTTGACTGCGAAACGTGAGAGTAAGCCAGTCTACGTGAGAAAGCAATTTCGTGCCCCCGAAGCAGAGGTGCAGGCAGTAGGGACTTTTTCAGGCACTAAAACCAGTAGTGATAGCGTTCCAGAGTCTATAGCTCCGGAGCTACCGACTTTAGAGACAATCGAGGTCACGATCGCGGATGTGGCAGCAGATTCATTAGCCTCACCATCCAGTACCGTTGAGGCTGACTCCGTTTCTGAGTCAGAGAAATCACCGTAACCGCTTGTAGTAGACAGGTTTGCAAAGAAGCCCGTCATACTGGAAAAAGTAAGTCTGTCAGGGTTGTTCCAGACATGCACCTATTTGTGAGCTTACTGGTGTCGGCAAAAGATGGTGGTAAGAAGATCGTATGACTGTTGAATTGGCATCCACGCCAGCGTCTGACTTTACGGCGGTCTTAATTCAAGCGGCAACAGCTTTTCAAGGGAAGAGGCGCGATCGTCCAACCACTGAAGCGGTCGTTAAGGCGTTAGTACAAGCGGAAAAAGCGGCAAAAAAAGCACATTTGCTTTACTCGTTTGAGCCGTTGTTGGGTGAATGGCAGCTCTGCTTTGCGACGGGTACGCGAAAGGTGAAGCGTGGCGGTATTGCCCTGGGAAAAGGCTTTTATGTGCCGCAGTTGGCTGTGGCTCAGATTTCTTTTCAAGCGGAAGCTGATGCCGCAGTGTTAGGAAGAGGCTCGATCGGCAATCAGGTTAAGGTTGGTTCAGTTCGGTTACGGTTCACGGGTCCAGCGCATTACTTAGGCAAAAAAAATCTGCTGGCATTCGACTTTACCCACTTGCAGATCAGCGTACTGGGTAGAACTGCTTATAGCGGAGCCGTACCAGGACGCAAACCAAAATCGGGAGACTTTTACAGCCGATCGGTAGCTCAGCTCCCCTTCTTTGCCTTCTTTTTAGTCACACCAACCTTCATTGCTGCACGTGGACGTGGCGGCGGTTTAGCGCTCTGGGTAAAAATGGTTTAGAAGATTCATTGATGCGTTACGCCAAAACTAACGCATTCTACGTGAGAGGGGCGATCGCTGCTTAAATAAGCGTCTCAAACCAAACGTTCTACTTGTTAGAACTAAGGGCACTCTAAATTGAGAGAAGCATCAACCAAGCAGATGTCACAAACAGTAAAACTTAGCGAAGCAAGACGCTTGAAGGAACTTGAGAAGCACTCGGATGTTAAAGACAAGCCAGGTGTATATCTTTTTCTGAATTCACTTAGCGGTTCTGTGCTTTATGTCGGTAGATCTGATAAAAGCTTAAAACAAAGAATCAAGAACAGAGGTGATGAGTATTACTCATACATGCACTGTGACACGGCTCATGAGGCATTCCTACTTGAGTGTATCTTGTATCATAAGCACGGACCTCAAGATAATAATTCTCATCCTTTTGCGCCAAAAGGGTTTAAGTCAGTTAGTTTCTGTCCAAGCTGTGGTCTTAAAAGAAAGGGAATCAAGAAAAGACCTTAGGCTATCATTTCCTCAAGCTATTACCTAACAACCTTTGAAGAGTAGAGAGATGAATCCCCTCTACTCTCTACATTAGCGATTAGTGTAATCGCCAATCTTGTGCCACGATCGCACAACTTGGCATGAATGCTTACTGCGATCGCCCCTATCAAAAAGCTTCCTGCTGAGTGAATTCAGTAGTCGCAGGCGATCGCGCTGATGATAGAACGTGCGATCGTGTTTTAATTTTGCTCCATTTGATTCTGAAGCTGTTGGAGTTGTTCGATCGTCAACTCAATCACCTCAGCGATCGTCTCCAACTCCAGATGTTTTCGGAGCATCTTGAGGGCGATCGACTGTCGAGTTTGCGTCTCCTTCTGCTGTTCCCATGCTAAAAACGCTTCTGACAATGCCATCAGTGCCTCCTGTCCGGTAAAGTTCTCAACCTCTCCCACCTCAATTTTAACCTTCCAACTTGCCAGCAACCGTAGGATGTTGTTGCGCCGAGGATGACTTGACGGTAAGGCTAACACAGCTCGAATCGCTCGTTCTTGGGTGTTGTCACGTCCCAAAAGCCTTAGCCATAGGGTCGCTTCGGTTTCAGGAAGCTGGTCGATCGCCACAATCGCGCTTCTGAATAGCTTTGGCAAAAAGTAAATACTCGGAAGCCACGCGTCATCCAGTTGACCACCCACATCCTGAAGCACAGGCTGAGTTGTTTTTGCGGCTAGAATCCATAGCTGCGGCAGTTCTGTCTCTGGCAACGTGCGGTTTGCCTGTTTTGCCTTGCGGCGTCCGTCTTCTTGCAGCCACAGGAGTTTGAGTAGGCAAGCCCGAACTTCAGCACGACGAGGCGCATTGCGGAATGGCTCCAGCAAACACATGGTTTGGATCATGCGACCGAACACGCCTAGACCGTCGATCTCAGAGCCTGCGATCGCGGTTGGCACAAAGCAAACATCAACAAATTTAGCTTCGCCCGGTACTTCCAGATTGCGGGTCACTTCACCCAGGGGCAAGAGAAATTCTTCTAAGTACTGCTTAGAAAGCTGGTCAAAGGGAATCTGGGTCATGTCTGCCGTCAGAATTTAAGCGTCATCCGTTGCGCGTCGGACATTGTTTCGCGTTGGCAGTGGTAGTTTTTGCTTGAAACGCGCTTACACGATCGCCTGGACATCTAGTAGGCGTGATTGCACAAGGCGATCCATCCAGCCTTCTAGATACACCTGGTTTTGACGCTGCTGCTCTGGATCGTCCGTGTCTAACGGATGAGGCGCTAAGCCAAAGATAGTCGCTGTGGTGACGCAGAACATCGATTTCTGAAACGTCTCGCAGATCTTGACCCGCAGATCGTCTTCGCCACGGAGTCCACGACGGTAGATGTCGTGTAAGTAGTCTGGTAGATAATGCCGCATGTCTTGCATCAGCAGGGTAGGGGGAATGCCAGCACCGCCGATCGGCAAGGGGTCAGCATATAGCGCCCCATAGGTAAAGCGGCTTTGGTCGGGCGAAATTTGGTGCGACTGTGCGTTGTACGAAACCGTGCCTGAAAACGGTGTACCGCGAAAGAAGACTGCCTCCACATAGGGCACCGCGACATCCGTGAGAAACGTTATGCCTGCATCAGCAGGAACAATTTCGTAGGCTTGGTTGCGCAGCTTTACGGTGTAGGTAATGGGTAGGCTTGCGGCTGCAACTAGCCCTGCTTGAATATGAGCAACGACTTGGGAGATGGACTGAATTTCGCCTTGATCATAACGATCGGAGAGGATCAGAAACATCTCACTCATCACTTTCCAGAATTGACCGAGCGCACTGTAGTAGGACAGTTGCCGCACATGCTCTGGCAGAAACTCTGGGAACAAGCGATGCAACCCAATCAGCCAGGGATTCGCTTTAATTCTTGCCTGGATTGCTGACTGCGATCGTGCGCTGAATGCTGGCGAATCTAGATAAGTATCTAAACCGCCGCCGCCGTGCCAGAACATCGCTTTCATGCAGTATTCGGCATACTCAAAATTGATGCGATCGTGCCCCCAGTGGCGCAATAATTTTGCGAACGAAATTTCCCCATTGAAGTATTTGAAAAAAGGAAAAAAGACGAGGAACTGATGTTCCGAAATATAGAGAAGATTACGGTAGTAGGCATCGAGCACAATGCCGTAGCTCTTCAGAATACCAACCACTTCAATGACGTTTTCTGACGTATCAGGTAGCAAAGCACCGCCCGTTTTTAAGCGCTCAATATAAGCTTCTAACGGATGCGATGACGATTGAGAAAGCATTTTGAGCGTGTCGGTCATGGTATGAGAAGAGTGAGGGAGAGGAGAGAAGGCGTTTTGAGTTTATTTCGACCCCTGCTAACAGCTAAAAACTAACAACCAACGCTCCTTTTCAGCCTTTACTTCCTGCCTGCGCCGCTTCCATTCTTTCTGCTTTTAGCGTTGTTTTGGTTGCCATATCTGCTTGAGCGATCGCCAAACGATCGCTCATTAAGGCAGTTGTGGTGGTCTCGCTGTAGTGTACCAACCAATTTGGCTGTAGACCCAGCAGCACAATCAAGGCGGCTAGAAACATCGCAGGGGCGCGATCGCTCCAAAACACAGGCGGAAGGTTCGTAACGCGCTCTGACAGTCGTCCAAAGAAGACACGGTTGACCAGCAGCAAAAAGTACACGGCTGTGAGACCTGTCCCCACCATGCACAGCAACGTTTGAGCTGGAAAGATGGGAAAACTGCCTCGAAACACCAAAAATTCTGAAATAAAACCTACCATACCAGGAATACCAGAGCTTGCCATCACGCCAATGATCATCAGGCTACCGATTAGGGGCAAGCCGCGCTCCGGGTTCAGCAACCCTTGCAGTGACTCTAAATTGCGCGTACCTGTCTTTTGATATACAACGCCTACAAGCAGAAAGAGCATCGCTGCAATGAGTCCGTGGCTGACCATTTGGCAGACGGCTGCCAGAAGACTCAGCGGTGTCGCTGCTGCCGCCGCCAGCAGCACATAGCCCATGTGCCCGATCGAGCTATACGCCACCATCTTCTTCATATCTGTTTGGGCGATCGCCATGAAGGCTCCATACAGTACACTCACTGCTGCCCAAGTTGCTAGCCACGGAGCCAGCACTGCCCAGGCTTCGGGAAATAGCCCTAGCCCAAACCGCAGCAACCCATACGTCCCTAGCTTCAGGAGCACCCCTGCCAACAGCACCGAAACTGGAGTTGATGCCTCCACATGAGCATCAGGCAACCAGGTATGAAAGGGCACCAGCGGAATCTTGATGCCAAAACCGATCAGCAGCGCCCCCAACAGTACAAATTGCTGCCTCAAAGGTAAAACCTGGGTGAGCAGCGGCGCGTAGTCAAAACTGGGCGCACCCGTCAACCAGGTGATACCCAAAAAAGCCGCCAAAATCAAAATGCCCGAAAGCGCGGTGTAAATCAGAAACTTAGTGGCAGCATAGCCCCGATTTGCGCCTCCCCAAATCGCAATCAGCAGATAGAGGGGAATCAGTTCCGCCTCGTAGAACAGAAAAAAGAGCAGCAGATTCTGGGCAAGAAAGGCGGCCGTCACACTCGCATTGAGCAGCAACAGCAGGATGTAGTAAAGACGGGGACGGTTCACTAAACGGGCATCGCTGGCGATCGCAATAGCAGTGAGCAACCCATTGAGCACCACCAGCGGCAACGACAGCCCATCCATCCCAAGCTCATAGGTTAAGCCCAGCGGTTCAATCCAAACAAGGTGTTCTGCAAACTGCATCCCAATGTGCCCTGCTTCAAACTGGCTACCCAGCACGATCGTCAAGAGAAACACGCTTCCAACGGTGAGCAACGCCACCAGTCGCGCTCGTGAGGGAATCAGCGGTTCAGCGCCAAAGCCAATGAGCAACGCACCCAAAACAGGTATCCAGATCAAAGCACTGAGCATCATGCAACTCCAGAATCACCAGGCAAACCACATCAACACACCACCCAACACACTCACCGACACCAAAATCGTCAGCATATATGACTGTGATTGTCCGGTAATGCTATATTTCAAACTTTCACCGCTGAAAATCGAAGCGATACCCATAAAATTAACCATGCCATCCACGATGTAGCGATCGCACCAGTTGCTAAAGCGAGCCATCAACACAACGCCATTCACAACGCTGATTTCGTAGAGCCTCTCAATGTAAAAATCGTAGGACAGCAGATCTTGTACTACTCGCCAGGGTAACTGCACCGATCGCGACCAGGCTTTGTGGAGGTAAATCGTGGCTCCAAGACCACAGCCAACCATGCCCGACAGCACCAGCAGCAGTGCCGCTGTTTGATTGAGATACGCCCAGTCAGGCAGCACAGACAAGCGTTGCATCATTAACGGTGTGAGGAGTGTAACGATCGTCAAGGACACCATCGGCACTGCCATTGCCCAACCAACTTCTGGCGCACGGCGGGTTTTTGG
>JACMKO010000212.1 GCA_014380065.1 Leptolyngbya sp. ES-bin-22
CCTGCAACTGACCGATAACTTGGCGCAGACCTTTGCTGCTGCTACGCTCAATTCGGTCAGCGGCATTCAAAGCCCGACGTTGACGGTCAATACAGGTTTTAACGGCGGCACAAACCGAAACTTGTTGCAAGGAGCCGATACTTTACCCTCTGGAACAACTGCCACCATTACGTTTAACGTCAATATTACGCCGGGTACTGGAGCCAATGGCTTTGGTCCCTTCAACAACACAACGACCGCAACCGCAACAAGTCAGGGCGGATCGCCCGTCAGCGATCAATCGAACGATGGTGCTAACGCTGACCCTGACGGTGACGTTAATCCTAACAACAACAGCGTACCGACGAGTGTTTCTTTGAGACCTACAGATGGCGGTGGTTCTGGAGCATTCCGTCTAGTCAAGCGCATCACTAACGTTACTCGGAATGGGTCGCAACTCGGCGGCGTTAACTTCGGTGCGTTTGTAGATGGTGCAGGTGATGACGATAACGCACCTGGGTTTGCTCAGTTGCAACCGGGCAGCGCCCCGATCGGTCAAATCAATCTTGATCCCCTTACCACCAAGCTACAAAGTGGTGATGACGTGGAGTACACGGTTTACTACCTTTCTGATGGCACAGGTGCCGCGATCGGGGTCAGTCTTTGTGATCCCATTCCTTTGGGAACAGCTTTGACAGCCAACACGACTCAAGTGCAGCGTAGCAATGGCGCGATCGCCACTGGCGGCACCGTGTTTGCACCCCTGGCACCTTTGCCAGCCGGAAATACCTGCCCCGATGCGAATAATCAAAATGGGACGGTTATTTTTGACCTCGGCACGATTCCCAACACCGCAGGCAGTAACTTTGGGTTGGTACGCTTCCGAGTCAGAGTTAATTGATAGCGATTAGGTGTTGGTTGTTAGTTGTTAGCGACAGCAATGCTTAGATTGTCAGGGCAGGATGTAAGACTACTGGAGCCGCTGCCTTTAAATCGATAGAGTGACAGCTCTAGTTCACCACTTCAGACCCCTGGTTAAGATCCTCTTACTTTAAGGTCTAAAAACTAACAACCAATCACTAACAACCTCTAAGAGTGTCCTACCGCTATCTACTGTTCCACAAGCCCTATGATGTACTGTGTCAGTTTACTGATGACGGCACCAATGGGCTGCGGCAGACACTCAAAGACTACATTCCGGTGGCAGGTGTTTACCCCGTTGGGCGGCTCGATCGTGACAGCGAAGGACTCCTGCTGCTGACCAATCATGGCTCACTGCAACATCGCCTTAGCGATCCCAAGTTTCAGCATCCGCGCACCTACTGGGTGCAGGTCGAGCGTTTGCCCGATGAGGCTGCCCTCAACCAGTTGCGACAGGGCGTGATGATTCAAGGCACCAAAACGCGTCCCGCGATCGTGACAGTATTAACCGGAGAGCCTGCTTTACCGCCGCGTAATCCGCCAATTCGGTTTCGCAAAACGGTGCCAACTGCCTGGTTAGAGCTTACGTTAACAGAGGGGCGTAACCGTCAGGTACGCCGCATGACAGCAGCCGTCAATTTCCCAACCTTGCGACTGGTGCGAGTGGCGATCGCCCACCTTCAACTCACTGGACTTTCGCCTGGGCAATGGCGCGATCTCACTCCCGCAGAACTCCGCCCGTTAGAAGCCCTTTGTCAGTAGAATAGAAGCCTATGGAACGTGAAGTAATTACCCTCCTGTCCCCACGGGAAATCGACAAAATGCGTCAGGCGGGACACCTGGCAGCAAAACTACTGCATCACCTTTCCTCTCTGGTGCAGCCCGGCGTGAGTACCCTCGCACTCAACGACGAAGCCGAACGATGGACGCAAGCGCATGGCGCAAAGAGTGCTCCGCTGGGCTACAAAGGGTTTCCAAAATCCATCTGTACCAGCGTGAACGAGGTGGTTTGCCACGGCATTCCCAACGCCAAGCAAATTTTGAAAGACGGCGACATCATGAATATTGATGTGACGGTGATTTTGGATGGCTATCACGGCGATACGTCCAAGATGTTCTTTGTGGGAGAACCGTCACCGATCGCCCGCAAGCTGGTCGAAGTCACCGATGAGTGCCGTCGGCGAGGCATTGCTGCGGTCAAGCCCGGTGCCAAGATCGGCGATATTGGTGCAGCGATTCAGGAATATGCCGAAGGGCAAGGCTTCTCGGTCGTCCAGGATTTTGTGGGGCATGGCATCAGCCGCATTTTTCACACGGCACCACAGATCCCGCACTACGGTAAAGCGGGGACAGGCAAAAAACTGCGACCCGGCATGGTCTTTACCATCGAGCCAATGATTAATGAAGGTACCTGGGAAGTCAAAGTCCTCGCCGATAAGTGGACCGCTGTGACGCTCGATCGCAAGCTCTCCGCCCAATCCGAACACATGCTCGCCGTCACCGAAACAGGCGTGGAAATTCTCACACCCTACCCTGGAGAGGATATGCCCACAGCCTAAGGGGCTTAAAGAAAAAACGTCATGTCTTGCAGGAGCTTGCAGTGGATTCAGCCCGACTCGCGCAGCAAATGCAGTTCGTCATTGAAATTGACAAACTCAAGCAAGTGCTGCGACAAACCTTATTGACGAATGGCTCCCGCCGCGAAAACAGTGCTGAGCATTCCTGGCACATCGCGCTGATGGCGATCGTCCTTGCCGAATATGCACCCGCGCCGATCGATCTGATGCACGTGATCAAACTACTATTGCTGCATGATCTAGTCGAAATCGATGCTGGGGATACGTTCTTCTATGACGACCAGGGTAATGAGAGCAAAGCCGATCGCGAAACTCAGGCAGCCGATCGACTGTTTGGCTTACTGCCAGCCGACCAAGCGCTTACATTTCGTCAGCTATGGGACGAGTTTGAAGCACACGCGACACCTGCTGCCCGCTTCGCTGCTGCGATCGATCGGCTCCAGCCCTTGCTCAACAACCAGCAGACGGGCGGACATACCTGGCAACTGCATGACATAACCAGAGATCGGGTGCTTCAGCGCATGGCTCCGATTCAGACAGGCGCTCCAGAGCTGTGGTCAGTCGTGCAGCAGATCATTGAAGACTGTATTGCCGCTGGCTACCTAAAAAAATCCTCACCTGAAAAACTCGCGATCGGTAATCTGGATGCGCCCATAGCCTAGAAATTGACCATACGGCTTTTCCCCAGTGGGATACGCTGTCACCCCATACAGGTAAACGCCGCCAACATCGGGGTTGCGCGTTGCATAAAGCCCAATTCTAACGGTGCTACCAGGTGCCACAGGTGAATCAAACGTGACGGTAATGGCGCGTGTTTGGGGATCTTGAGTGACTTCTTTGAGCAGCAATCTGGCTTCGCGATCGCTCGTTTTTGCTACGGCTTCAGTTTGCCGAACATCAAACCGAGCGCGATCCGGACCGTCTTCGGGCGCAATCATGACCGTTTGCAACGACTCGCCCGCATTTTCAGGCACCGTCAGCGTGAAATAGTAGGTTGATCCCCAAAAGTAAGCTGTTTTTTGCGTTGCCGTTGCCCCTTCAAACCGGGGTGGCTGCACGAAGTACGTTCTGCCATCGGCTAGCTGCACTGCCTGGGCAGGCAAACCAATGCCGCTGCTTGCCAGTAGCACGAAGACTGCTTTTACGCACCATTTGCCGATTTTCATCCCGCCTTCTTACCTTAGTACTGGGTGGTAATTTTCATTGTGGCTTCTCAGTAGGAAGGCGCATTTAGTTGTAAGACCAAATTTTGCCATCAACGCTACAGAGGCTCCCTCACCCTAGCCCTCTCCCAACAGGCGAGGGAACAAGACTTTGACTGCCCTCCACGGGGAGAAGGGTTGGGGATGAGGGCAAGATGTGTAGCCTTTGTTAATTGA
>JACMKO010000213.1 GCA_014380065.1 Leptolyngbya sp. ES-bin-22
ATGGAATCGTCTCAGTCTGGCTACAACAGCGAGGATGAGCTGATTCAACAGATGGCTGGCAAGGCAGCAACGACGCGTGCCAAACCAGCCAAAGCCAAGCTGCCCGCTTTTTCACCACCATCCGCTGCTACGACGACATCGATCATAACGACACCTGCGACAGTGGTATCGAAGCGTAAAGCACCCGCTGCCACAACCCGGAAGCCGTTTCTGATCACGGCTGGGATGAATTCCGATCTGGGACTGGAGCTATTTGCACCGTTACCAGGCAGTCGCTGTAGTGCAGCCAGTTGTAAGGGTTCTCCGCTTTTGGTGCCCTCCCTGCCACGCTTGGGTTCGCGAACGATCGCGCAGTCAACCCCACCACCGCCCTACTCGACGCTGCCTACGCCCAGTCTTCTGGACGGGTCAATGTCAACTGGAGTCATGCCAATGGGGTCAATGCCTCCTGGCGTGATGTCACCTGGAGCCGTGACCAATGAGCCGCTGTTGCCAACCAGCAGCAGCCCTGCCAGCATTCAACCCCCGGCGTTTAGAACGCAGCCTGAGCTTGCACCAACCCCCCGAAAAACGCTACTCCGCACCACAGCCTTAAGCGATCCATCCATCAAGCTGCAAGGTGTTTATCTTTATCAAGGCGACCAATCGTCTGCACGGGCGCGCCTGTCGATTTCGTACCCGCTCACGCCCCATCTGTTGTTTGGCGCAACCTTTGACTTGACGGATGGCAATGCCTTTGCCGATTCTCAGACGCAGGGCTTTAGCGTAAACGAGCTGTATTTTGCGGCATCGTTGCCGGAGTTGCCTAATCTGCGTTTAGTGGTCGGGCAACTGGATCTGACCTCGTATTTCGATCGCAACAGCTTTGCTAAAGACGGCGCGACTCACTTCTTTAACACGGTGTTTCAAACTAACCCAGCCCTCAGCGCCACGGGCATTTCTTCCCGTCCGGGGGCACTCGTGAACTGGACGCTGACCGACAACATTGAGGCAAAAGCAGCGGTGTTTTCGTCCTCCCGAAACTTAGGGGATTTTAGCCTGGATGGGTTTGCGGGGGAAGTTGGCATCCGCTACGGCAATGCGGTCATCCGGGGCACCTACGCGACCGATCGCGATGCGGGCACACGGGATGGCTTCCGAGAGATTTTTCAGGTTGCTCGTGGGGGTGGCGTGACAGGGTTCTTGAAGGGCGATCGCGAAGAAGCGTATGGCTTAAACGGTGAGCTATTCATCCCCAACTTAAAGATGGGCATTTTTGCTCGGTATGGACGCTACAACAACGATGCGATTAATCGCAGCGCCGAAACCTACAGCCTGGGAGTCAGCTTCCTGGATGTCTTTGCGCCCGACGATCGTCTTGGGTTGGGGTACGGTCGTGGGTTATCGAACGAGTCGCTGCGGCGGCAGGCAGATGCCCGAAACCCCGACGTTCTCGAGCTTTTCTACGATTTTCGCTTGTTGCCTAACTTAAGGCTTGGCTTCTCAATTCAGGAGCGCAACGAATTCTCGGAAATTATTGCGGGTGTCCGGGTAAAGACCGAGTTTGATGTCACTCCTAGAGGCAAGGCAGCTCAGTAAATCTCGCCTCAGCACCTCTCACCTCAACACCTCAGCACATACCGTCATTAGCAACACTGGTGAACCATGAATCAGGGTAAGCGAACAAAAAGTTTAATCACCGCTTTCTGCCTGGGCGGACTGCTGACAGGTCTTCCTTCTATACAGCCGTTAGGAATGCCAACTGCATACGCTCAGGAAGCCGTTCCAGCCGCCGTGCGCCAGGGCTTTACGCTTTTGGGGCAGGGATTGGTGAGTGATGCGATCGCGACGTTTCGGAGTGCGGTGCGGCAGTACCCCAGCTCCATTGAGGCAAAACTAGGGCTGGCGATCGCCTACCGTCGAGCGGGACGGGATGCTGATGCCTGGAACACCTATCAGCAGGTGCTGGCGCAGGAACCGACTAATCAACTGGCGCTTAAGACGATCGGTATCTTCGGTGGCTTTCGTCCAGAGTGGCAGCAGAAAGGCATCGACGCACTAACGACGCTGCTCACCCTTAATCCCAACGATCTAGATGCTCGTGCTCAGCGTGCTCTGCTGTATGGCTATCAAGGGCAGTTTGCCGCCGCGTTGACTGATTATGAGGTCGTGCTTCAGCAAAACCCCACGCCAGAGGTGTTGCTCGGTGCTGCCCAGGTTTACACCTACAGCGGTAATTACGCTCAGGGCTTGGCGCTCTTTAATCGCTACCAGGCATCCGGGAAACCAATTGCGGGTAAAGCCGCGATCGCCTATGCCCGATCGCTACGAGGGACGGGCAACGCGGAACAAGCCATTGCAATCCTTCAGACCCAGTTGCCGCGACAGCTTAATGTAACGGCGATTCAAGTGCGATCGGAGCTTTCGCAGGCATATTTAGATCGTAGACAGCCAGCGGAAGCGCTGGCGGTGCTTGATCCCTTACGCGGTCGGCTGGATGCTCGTCTGTCACTGGCACGGGCGCTCAACGAAATTGGGCAGCGGCAAAACCTCCCAGCGTTGCTGAGCGAAGCGGCTGGCTTGTATCGTCAGGCGCTTATCAGCACGCCAAATCCTTCGCCCCTGCTCGTGCGTGAAGTGGCAGATATATTGGGCGGGATTCCGTCACAGCGTCAGGCGGCACTCCAACTCTATACCCAGCTTGCACAACAGCAGCCGAACGATCGCGTGCTGGCATTGCAAAAGCTGACGCTGCAAAATCAACTGGGCTTGCTGTCTAGAAGCGATTTGCGGCAACAACTGCGATCGCTGCTGCAACCGTTACCCACCAATCCTACCGAGCAGCAAGCGATCGCGCAGGCACTTGTTCGTATCGATCCTGATCCAGACTTGCTGCCGCTTTACCAAAGTTTGCTGCAAGCAAATGTGAACGAACCGTTTCTCAACTTTCGACTGGCGCAACTGCTGATTGAGCAGAATGATCTAACCGGAGCGAAAGCGGCGTTAGTCACCTATCAAGCCACCGCGATCGGAGCGAGAGATCAGGCTCCTCAACTGCTGCTGGCAGAAATCGATCGACGTCAGGGCAATTTGGACGCGGCGGCTCAACGCTATCAAGCGCTCAGTAGCAACACTGCTGCCGATCTGGATGTCCAGTCTGCCGCACTGCGAGGCTTGGCGGGCATTCGGCTAGCGCAAGGGCGTGCCAGCGATGCACTTGCCTTATACGACCAGCTTGTGGCTAAAAATCCTCAAGACTTGCAGGTGCAGTTAGGACGTACCAGCGTAGCGTATCAGGCAGGTCGGATTGCTGCCCCTGAAGCCGAAGCCGTGCTGAATGCCTGGTTGCAGGCACGTTCGCCCAGCGATGCACCACCGGAACTTTATAGCCTGGTCGGAGCGTTGCCGCCCTCGTCCCAGCGTGAAGCGCTCTATACCAGACTCGTGGAAGCAGACCCCAGCAATGTGCAGGTGCAGGTGCGATTGGTACAAGTCCTTGCCCAACGTGATCCCAACCGGGCGCAGGCGCAGGTTAACCAACTGCTAGCGCGCGTTCGGAATGCTGCGTCGGGCGATCGCAATAACGTCGGGCTGTACTTTTTACAGGGACAACTCGCCCAGGCGTTAGGCAACCTAAACCAGGCTGATGCTGCGTATCAAGCAATTTTGGCGCGACAACCGGATAATGCCGATGCGATCGCTGCATTGGGCGGCATTCGCTTCCAGCAGCGCCGCTTTGATTCGGCAACCAGCCTGTACGCGCAGGTGCTCACGTTCAGACCGGATGATCTGGATGCCCGGAAGTCTCTAGCGGAATTAGCCGCTGCACAGGGCAATCCTTTAGAAGCAATCCAGCAGTTTGAACAGCTTCAACTGCAACAGAGTGCGAGTGGAAGTGCCGATCCGAACCTGTCGCGGCGGGTGCAGCAAATTCAGGAAGACTTCCTCAAACAACGGGGCTTTCAGCCTGCCTGGGAGCGTTATTAACCTGTAACCTCTGACTTTAAAGACGGGATGGGGACTAAAACGGCAATTTTGGAGGCGCAGAAAGCGAATTTTGAAAGGCTATTCACCATGCGACTGAATTTCGCTACGCCATTGATCATGACGACGCTGATACTCTCATCTGGATGGATGAGCGGCTGCCGTGGCAGTGCTCAGTTGCAAGCGCAAAATGTGCCGCCTCCAGCCGGTTCGCCTAGACCGAGCATCGCCCCTAAAGCTTCACGTCCATCACCTGTTGACCCAACGCTGCTGAAGCAGAGCTGGGAAGCGTATCGGCAGCGTTTTATCCAGGCAGATGGACGAGTCATTGATTGGGAATCGGATGCTCGCTCAACCTCCGAGGGGCAGGCGTATGCGATGCTGCGATCGGTCATGATCGATGACCCCAAAACATTTGAGCTGACGCTGACCTGGGCAGAAAAAAACCTGCGGCGCAGCGATCGGCCTTCAGACACCCTCTGGTCGTGGAAGTGGGGACGCTATGCCAAAAAGCAGTGGGGCATTCTCGATCGCAACTTTGCCAGCGATGCCGATGTCGATGCCATTACCGCGCTGATTTTAGCCAGTCGTCGCTGGAAGCGCCCGGATTACTTAAGTTTGGCACAAACCAAGCTACGGGATTTATGGGCACTGTCAATCATCCCTGTTGGCAACCAGCGCTACCTTCTACCGGGACCGCGTGAGGCGTTTCAGCAACCCACCAAACTCCTGCTCAATCCGTCCTATTTTTCGCCTGCTGCCTTTCGTCTGTTTGCTCAGGTCGATCGCACTCACGACTGGTTGAGCCTGGTTGATAGCAGCTATCAAGTACTGGAGGGTTCGGCATCCCTCTCGACGCTCAAGCTGCCCAGCGACTGGTTAGCGTTGGATACCGAAACCAAACAATTTCAACCCCTTTTAGGCACAGAACCCGTGTTCAGCCGCTATGGGTTTGATGCGTACCGCGTATGGTGGCGGCTTGCCCTGGACGCTACCTGGTATGGCGAGCCGCGAGCCAAACGCTATTTGCAGCA
>JACMKO010000214.1 GCA_014380065.1 Leptolyngbya sp. ES-bin-22
CCCTCTGGTGCGTTGTGCGTCGCTCCAATGTTCAAAGCCTCCAATGTTCAAAGCAAGACGATCGCGCTTTAACTCGCGCGCTGCTGCTAAAGCACATGTGCAATGTTTAGCGAAACTGTCTTCTAGCAAAACCTATGATGTGGTCTTTGATTGTGGACTTGATTAGAGGCTTCATTCATTGCATGAACTGGGTTAAATCATTTGCTAGTCAGTCTTACGCCTCATCCCGCAACTTCAGTTGGCAACCAACTTTCTTACAAAAGACACAATTTTTCAATCCGTAAATAAAAGCAATTTCATCTGGAGTAATAAAAATGTTAGATATCAAGATTTTTGACGTTGATCATGGGTTCTGTGCTGCCATTGACACGGGCGATCGGCACACCATCCTGCTGGACTGTGGCTACAACTCACACACAGGGTTTCATGCAGGACAACATATTTTTCAACAGCGTCACCGATTTTTGGATGGTGTCATTCTGCCGACGTATTCTGAGAACCATTTAGACGGTGTAGCGGATCTGCTCGCTCAATGTTTAGAGCACGGGTTGTCCGTCAACTTTTTGATTGCCAACCCATCGCTTGATGAGACTCAGTTCCCTGGGTTGGCGGCTCCCAAGCAACACTTAAATAACATGCTGTCGAACGTGATGGCGATCACGGTGAAGGCGCATCCAGAGTGCAGCAAAATCAGCCATAGCATGACCATTAACGACATCAAACTGACCTTTTTCTGGAATAACTATCCAGACGTTCAAAACGCCCATAACTTAAGTTTGGTCACGTTTGTCTCCTACCGGGATCTGCACGTTATCTTTCCCGGTGATCTCGAAGTAGATGGTTGGCAGGCGTTGCTCCAATGCCATGATTTCCGCGACCACTTGAAAAAAGTCAATGCCTTTGTCGCCGCCGATCATGGGCAGGAAGCAGGCTATTGCGCTGATGTGTTTGACGATTGCACGCCTGAAGTCATTATCATCTCAAACCAGGCAGAGCAACCGCTTTCACCTCAGTTGCTGCGCCGTTACGAGAGCCATGTCAAACCCTCTCGGTTTAATATGAGCGAAAGACCACTGCTGACAACTCGTGAACATGGCACCATTACGCTTACAAAGTATTTGGATGCGGCTTGTCGAGTGAGCACGCAAGCGAAAGTACAACCGTCCTCGCGGGTTTGAAGCGATCGCTGCTTGAGGCGAAAATCTTTTTGCTCAGCGGTTGTTGATGTTGTGCGTATTGTTTAAGCAGTCACTACGTCAACGACCGCTGTCAGTTTATTGTGTGACTAAACAGCACAGTGTTAATCTGGCTCAAGGTCTTCAAAGCTGTTCAGATACTCAAATGTCCTTCCAGCCCAGCTACTTTAAAGCCGATTTGTTCAAGGTGTTGTCTAACCCCGTGCGGATTCAGATTCTGGATGCGCTCCGGACGGGAGAACGTAGCGTGAATGATATCGCTGAACGGCTGGAAAGCGAACCGTCATCCATCTCTCAACAGTTAGCCGTCTTGCGGAGTCGCAACCTGGTGACCAGCCGCAAGCAAGGTAATTTTGTGTTTTACTCGATTCGTGATCCGGCTATTTTCAAGATTCTGGATGCAGCCTTAGAGGTCTTTAACAACCATCTCGTTAATGTGCGGGATGCCCTAGAAAAGTTGGCATAAGACCGATTGCGCGTACGGTAGCATCAATAATAGTGTGTGTGCCTAAACGTGTTCACTGCTGTTGTTTGCTGAGGCTCTGGCAATGAACCAATCGCAGCCAATTTTCAAGGACTTAGTGTTATTGGGTGGGGGACATTCTCACGCGATCGCCCTGCGCATGTTTGGGATGAAGCCGCTGCCGGGAGTCCGGCTGACGCTGTTGACGGAAGCCTCCGATACTGCCTATTCGGGGATGTTACCGGGGCATGTGGCAGGCTTTTACAGCCGCGAAGAGTGCCATATTGATCTGCGTCGGTTGGCTCAGTTTGCGGGCGCGCAGTTTTATGTCGATCGCGCAGTTGGCTTGGATTTGGCAAAAAAGCGCGTTCTGTGTGCGAATCGCCCGCCTGTGGGGTTTGATTTACTGTCGATTAATCTTGGCAGTACGCCGAAGTTGCCTGATCTGATTGGCGATCGAAATGCCATCATTCCAGCAAAGCCCGTCCGCCAATTTTTAGAACGTTGGGATCAGGTGGTGATTGACGTGACGCAAACGCCTGAAAAAGCCAGGACGATCGGCATTGTCGGCGGTGGCGCAGGTGGGGTAGAACTAGCGCTGACGATGCAACACCACTTGCAACAGCTTTTGAGTGCGGCGCAACAGCCTCTCAGCAATCTTAGAGTGCACCTCTTTCAAAAAGAGCCGACGTTACTACCCACTCAAAACCGTTGGGTACGCGATCGCTTTCACACCCTCTTGACCCAGCGTGGCATCCAACTCCACTTGCAGGAGCCTGTGCAATCAGTCCAACCGCATCGCCTGCTTTGTACATCGGGCTTGACGGTTGCTTGCGACTACATCTTTTGGGTCACGCAGGCAGCGGCTCCCGACTGGCTGGCAAAGTCAGGGCTGGCAGCAGATGAAGACGGCTTTGTTTTGGTGGATGACACGTTGCGATCGCTCTCTCATCCCTACGTGTTTGCAGCCGGTGATAGCGCCACGATGCTCAACCACCCACGCCCCAAAGCAGGCGTGTTTGCAGTGCGTCAGGGCAAGCCACTGGTGGACAATCTGCGCCGCACCATCCACAACAAACCGCTCAAACCGTTTCGACCACAAACCCAATACCTCAGCTTGATTGGGACAGGCGATGGTGAAGCGATCGCGGCTCGTGGGTCGTTTGGCTGGCAATCAACGCTGCTGTGGCGCTGGAAAGATCGGATCGATCGGGCGTTTATGCAGCGGTTTAGTGAGTTGCCGCAGATGGAAGACAGTGAAGGACGGGGAGTGGGGAGTGGGGAGTGGGGAGTGGGAAGCAGGGGAAGCGACGGTTTCTTGGCGGTGTCTGATGCTTCAACGCAAGCTAAGACTCAGACTCAGACGGCTTCGGCTATGCGCTGTGCGGGCTGTGGAGCGAAAGTGGGCAGCAGCATTTTGGGGCGTGTGTTGCAGCGGGTGCAGCAGGAACGCGGGAGTCATCCTGAGCGATCGGATATTCTCATCGGTTTGGAGGCTCCGGATGATGCCGCAGTGGTGCAAGTTCCGGCGGGATTAGTGATGGTGCAAACCATTGACTACTTTCCGGCGCTGTTGAATGACCCGTTTGTGTTTGGGCAAATTAGCGCCAACCATGCTTTGAGCGATCTTTTTGCGATGGGTGCCCAACCCCAGAGTGCGTTAGCGATCGCCACCATTCCCTATGCACAGCCTGCTAATGTCGAAGAAACCCTGTATCAGTTGCTTTCGGGTGCGATGTCGGTGCTGCATCAAGCGGAGGCTGTCCTGATTGGCGGACACACGACCGAAGGCGCAGAGCTGGCGTTTGGGATGTCGTGTAATGGTTTGGCACAGCCCGATCGTCTGCTCCGCAAAAGCGGCATGAAACCAGGACAGGCGTTGATTTTGACAAAGGCGATCGGGACAGGCACTCTCTTTGCCGCCCAAATGCAGCTTCAAGCAAAAGGACACTGGATTGATGGCGCGATCGCCTCCATGCTGCAATCCAATCAGCAGGCAGCAACCTGTCTACTGGAGCATCACGCCACTGCTTGCACGGATGTCACAGGCTTTGGGCTAATGGGTCATCTTGCCGAAATGGTGCAAGCCTCTAAGGTCGCGGTGACGCTCAACTTAGCCGCCATTCCTTTGTTGGAAGGTGCCCTAGAAATGGTGGAGAAGGGCATCCTGAGTTCACTGCAACCTCAGAATTTGCACGCACTTCAGGCGATCGCCAATGCTTCTACTGTCAACACGCATCCTTATTTCCCACTCCTGTTCGATCCGCAAACATCCGGCGGGTTACTGGCAGCCGTTCCAATAGAGGAAAGCGATCGCTGTCTCACGGCTCTCCATGCCCTTGGCTATCGACACAGCACCGTCATTGGATATACCCTCCCGCTGTCAGAGCAAGCAAAACCGATTACGATCGTGTAAGGAAGAAGGCAGAAGCAGGGATTAGTAAGACAATTCAAAACTCTTACACCTCTTACCTCGCTCAAAACTCAAAACTCAAAACTCAAAACTCAAAGCTTTCATCCTTTAGCCTTCAGCTTTTAGCCCTTCCGCCTTCCCCCATGCCCAAAACATTGCCTATTGCCGACTTCCTCATCGCACCCGGAGCCATTCTGGATGTGCGGAGTCCGGCTGAGCATGAACAGGGACGGATGGCAGGGGCGATTAGCTTTCCCCTCTTTAGCAACGAGGAACGGGCGCAAGTTGGCACCTGTTACAAACAACAAGGACGAGACGAAGCGGTGGAGCTTGGGCTGTCGATCGTCGGACCCAAACTAGCGTCCTTCGTCGTGCAAGCCAAAGTGCTGGCACCCGATCGCACGGTGCGAGTACATTGCTGGCGGGGCGGGATGCGTAGTGGCAGCATGGCATGGCTGCTAGAAACGGCAGGCTTTCAGGTTGCAGTGCTCGATCACGGCTACAAAGGATTTCGTCATTGGGTTCACGCAACTCTAACGGAACCAAAGCCGATCGTGACGTTAGGCGGCATGACGGGCACTGGGAAAACCGCTATTCTGCAAGCACTCCGGGCACGAGGCGAACAAGTGTTGGATCTGGAGCACCTGGCGAGTCATCGTGGCAGCAGCTACGGCAGTCTTGGCTTACCACCGCAGCCCAGCACCGAGCAGTTTGAAAACCTGCTTGCGATGGAGTGGGGCAAGCTAGCGGACGATCGCCCCGTTTGGATTGAAGCGGAAAGCCACATGATTGGCTCCTGTCGCGTGCCCGATGCGCTGTTTCAACACATGGTCGCGGCTCCCATTTTGCAAATTGAACGATCGCGACAAGAACGCATTAACTTGCTGCTCGATGATTATGGTGCGGTCGATCGTGAGCAACTTTTGAGTGCCACTGCACGGTTGAAGAAGCGATTGGGCGGTGAGCGCACTCAGCAGGCGATCGATTTCATTCGTGACGACAATCTACCAGCCGCGATCGACACCGTTTTGGATTATTACGACAAAGCTTATCGTTACGATCTCAAACGACGACAGGTGTTTATGGACTCGATCAACGCGACGGGACTATCAGACGTTGAGATTGTCGCAATGTTAGTGGAGCGATCGCGCCTACTAGACAAGCAACACAGTTTGAAGGACGTAGAGTTATTCAGTACCAGCGCTAACCCGTCACGACTCAGCGCTTTGAGTGTGCATCAGTCACAGACGTTCAGCCCAGACCTGACCGCCGATCGCTGATCGTTCTTCTAAACCCATGCAGCACTTAGCGCTCTCTAATCTCTAGTTCTAGAAAGCCTGTTTGAGCATCTGGAGTACGCACAAACGTGAGGTTGGGGCTTTCACCAATCACAATTTCGGCAGTGGTGTAAATGATGCAACCCTCCGTGAGATGCCCACCTATCATGCGACCCGTTTTATCTGCGATCGCCAGATGCAAATGACTGCCATGCATCGAAAGTGTGCCATTCAACGCCACGATTTCAAACTTTTCATCGAATACGTCACTGGTGGGCTGATTGGCAAAGCGAATAGTTGCTTTTTGTAAGCTCCCGATCGCCGACAAAATAAACCCCGCCTGAATCTGATTCGCCGCGACAAACTCCGCTAGCGACCGCTTTAAATCCTGCTGAGGTTTGAGCCGTAAGACAAAGATGTTCATGCGATCGTACCCCACTCCCACCTTCAACGTTCGGGAGGAATTTTCGACTTTAATTCCTCAATTAAAGGAGGCAGCTCGAATTGAACCACATCCCAAACAATGTTGAGATTGACATCATCATATTCATGAACGAGTCGATTTCGCATTCCGTTGATTTCCTGCCACGAGATAGTTGGCAACGTTTGTCGGGTTTCTTCTGAGACCCGTCTTGCCGCTTCAGCAATCACTAATAGTCGTCGTATGACTGAATCTTGAAGCTGCACATTTTCAACAAACTCATTTTTGGAGCATTGAGCGGTATAGGTCATGACGAGTTCTGCGGATTGCAGCATATCAAGTAGGAATTGAAGATCCCGTTGCATAAATTACTTGAGCAGAGGAAAGTATTTCGTGACGGCGTAGGTAGTTACGACTGGTTTCAATGCCTTGACGGGTGATCAAGTCGATGTCTCGATGAAAAATGGTTTTTAGTTCTGTTTCCATCTGATCCAGACTGCTAAACGTGGGATGAGCATCTGAATGAAATTGCACCATAACGTCAATGTCGCTACTAGGGCAAAAGTCTTCGCGCAGGACGGAACCAAAAAGAGCAAATTCTGTCACCTGCCACTTGTGACAAAACTCAGCAATTTGTTCCATCGGTAGTTCGATCGTCACAGTCGTCATTTCGGTTCCACCTCCAAGGCTCATCTAAAGTGATTTCCGCCAGTTGGTTAGATAATCTCTTAATCCTCTATCGGTCCGCTGCTTACCTTCTGTATAACGACTATCAAGCCCTTCCCAGAGTTGGTCAACGGGAATCGTTTGCCCAGTCATCGCTTCATGCCAAGCTTGCCGAAAGTCGTGCAGCAGTGCTGATTTAGATGGCTCCTCCTCTTCAGCTTCTGATGCTTCTGAAATCAGGACAATAACCTCAACACGACTACTTCTATCTTATAAGAGCGGCTGATCTGATGTCAGTTGTTCCTGGTCATCAATTGTTGTCATAACTTTACGTGCTTTCATTTTGCCTCTTTTAATGAATATAAACTGAACCACTATGCACTGAAAGTGCATAGGTTCCTGAAGGGCTGAAAGCCCAAGTTAATTCACTCAAGTAGGATTCACTCAAGTAGGATTCACTCAAGTAGGATTCACTCAAGTAGGATTCACTCAAGTAGGATTCACTCAAGTAGGA
>JACMKO010000215.1 GCA_014380065.1 Leptolyngbya sp. ES-bin-22
CCGCCCATAAGACAGTCCGCGATGGAATGTATTCTTCCTGTCCATCCCGCTTGACGGTAACAGTGTTGTCCTGAATGTTCGTTACAAGTACTTTCGTTTCGACCGTCACGCCCAATTTTGTCAGAGAGGCTTCTGCTTTTGCCGACAACTCCGGTGGATAGGGCGGTAAGACCCGATCCAAGCCTTCCAGTAAGAGCACCTGTGCTTCGTTGGTATCGATGTTGCGAAAATCACGTTTGAGCGTCTTGAAGGCAAGTTCTGCGATCGCGCCTGCCAGTTCTACCCCAGTTGGACCGCCACCCACCACCACAAATGTCAACCAGGCGCGGCGCTTTTCCTCATCAGTTTCTTTCTCAGCGGCCTCAAACGCCATAAAAATACGACGACGCATTTCCAACGCATCTTCGATCGTCTTCAAGCCCGGTGCCGTTTGCTTCCAATGGTCGTTGCCAAAGTAGTGATGGCTAACCCCTGTTGCCACAATCAACGTATCGTAGGCGATCGCTTCGCCCTTCAACACCACCGTTTGCTGCTGCGGACTTAGATCGGTGACCTCATCCATTAGCACCCGAGTATTTTTGCTGCTGCTCAGAATGCCACGCAGCGGCGAGGAAATATCGGCTGGAGAGAGCGTCCCCGTAGCAACCTGGTAGAGCAACGGCTGAAACAAATGGAAATTTCGTTTGTCAATCAGCGTGACATCCACTGATGCGCGACCTAATGCCTTAGCGGTATACAGTCCGCCGAATCCCCCTCCAACGATGACAACCCGATGCATCGGTTGGTTTTCAGTCGCATCCACCATTCTTTGTCGCTCCCTCGTTTGCTATAGAAGTCATGCCTTGGAAGTTAGCCGCCTCTAATCTACTGCACGTCTTACAAGAAACGTTATTAGATTGATCATGGGTCAGCGTCTGCTGATCCACTGGTGGCTAATGGCTTCGCTCAAAACCATCTTTACAAAATGAAGAGGCTTTCTGTAGGAACTTCATCTGTCCCAGGAGAATCTTTGCGAAATATTAACATCCCCCAACTTAGCTTATGCCTCTCAGTTCTTAAGTAGCAACAGTTACGAGGACAGATTTTCTGAGCAAAGCTTGGTGATGGAACATTAGCAACAAGGCGGCTTGCTACGAGAATCGCTCAATACAGATCAGAGCGACGATCGTCCAGATAGGAAAAGATAGCGCGTGTCTTGGCAATTGCACTGCAATCGATGTCGGCGATGAGCAGCGTTTCGTCTGCACCCGCCTGAGCCAAAACAGTGCCATCAGGGGCGGCGATCGTGCTTAAGCCACAGTATTTCAGATTGCCTTCAACCCCAATACGATTAGCGTAGGCGACGAACACTTGATTCTCCAACGCACGCGTCGGAATGAGCACGCTGGGAATTTGGGTGTAGGGAAACATGAGCGCGGTTGGCACGGCGATCAGTTCCGCGCCTTGTGATGCTAGTAAACGTACCGCTTCGGGAAATTCGACATCGTAGCAAATGAGGATACCGACGCGAATGCCTGCGATCGTGTGCAAACGCCAGTCCTTACCAGGAGTGAACAGCCGTTGTTCCTCCGCACCAAAGAGATGGGCTTTGCGATAATTTGCCGCAAAATTGCCGTCTGCATCAATGAGTGCAGCGGCGTTGTAGACAGCATCACCGTCACGTTCAGCATAGCCAAACAGAAGCGCCAGTCCATACTCGCGGGCAATAGCAGCCGCAGTTTGGAGCGATCGTCCCTGCCAGGGTTCAGCCAATCGCTTGACCTCATCACCAATGTTGTAGCCCGTTAAAAATAATTCGGGAAACAGCAGCAAGTTTACGTCCTGTTTGGCAGCCTCAGCCGCAGTTTCAGCTAACAACGCCAGATTTGCTGCTATGTGAAACGGTGTGCCTGAACCCTGATATAGAGCGAGTTTCATAGCGGTGAGACAGGTTTTACGTTGTGTGTGATCGCGCTGTCCGATTGTTTCTGATCTGCGATCGCTCAGGGGGTTGCTATTCAACCGCGCTTGCTTTATAGTACAAAAATACTAATGGGGACAAACGAGAACAACCCGTGACGAACCGCTACGGCTTCAGTATAAAGAGGAACCCATGACATCCGCTACCAGACAGACAAAAGTTAGAAAACCCCCTTCTGCAACAACTGAGACTTACACGCTCGCACTGGATGCAGGTAACTACGACCTCAAGTTTTGGGATGGCGAGGCACACCCCAAAGCGATTCGCTCGGTTCGCTTTCAGCTCCCACAAGGTCGAGATGCCGTGCGCCACACCGACGCATCGCCCTTGATTGAGCTGCCCGATGGCACCCGCTATCACTTCGGCGCACAGGCTTATAAATATCGTCGTCAGCAGCAAACGGTCGTTGAGAACAAGGTTGAACTGTCTCGCTTGCATCTCTATGCCTGCCTGGAACCCCGTGAAGGCGAGACCGAGTTTGCGATCGACATCCATGCCTCCACGCCCGAACCCGCTAAGAATGAAGACGCGATCCGACAACATTTGTTAGGAATGCATGAGTTCAAGCGAAACGGACTGGAGTATCTCGTTCTGGTCGAGCGCGTTGAAGTC
>JACMKO010000216.1 GCA_014380065.1 Leptolyngbya sp. ES-bin-22
ATGCCCCCTAGACCTCTAGAAACGTTAACGGCGTTTAGCGGCTCTGTACATTGGTGGTGGCGGTGGCGGTGTGGCGGGTGTCTTCATGTGGTTCATCTTTTGGTTTAGCTCGCGGATGCGGCGAGAGAGTAGGCGAATGATGTTAACGGCGATGCCAGGGGTTTCGTCGATCGCCTCGTAAAGCTGCTGCTGCGTCAGCACGAGGCAATCGCACGGTGCCAAGGTGGTCACGGAGGCGGAGCGCGGTTCAGCGTCAAAAAGGGACATTTCGCCGAAGCAGGTGCCTTGCTCAAGCTGCACAATTTCTTGGTTGCCAATATGCACGCTAACTCTGCCCGAAACGACGACATAGAGTGAGCGCCCTTCCTGCCCTTCTGTAAAAATAGTGTGGTTGGTTGGAAACGACAGCTCGTCCATAATGGATGCCAGACGCACTAGAAAGTCATCCCGCAGCTCTTTGAAGATGGGAACTTGTCTGACAAACAGTAGGCGATCGACGCTGGTTAACATAAATCGACGACGGGCAGCTTGAACTGGAGCTGAGGCTGTAGGCTTTAAACCTGAGACGATGGGCTGTGGGCACTTGCCTTGAGTCTTAGATATCTGGTGCCATCGTCTAATGTCGATAGTCCAAAGTCCACGACTAAAGTAGGCTTTGCTTTAGAATGCCCACGATGCGCTTGCAAACCCTACTAGATCGGTTCAAAGCCAGTCCGATTTGGGAAATCAATCACATTATTGCCTCGTTTCGCTGCCTGAGTAACTGTTTTTGTTGAAGCTGACCCAAACTCCCGCATGAACGCTTGCACCTGATCGGCAACCAGAGGATCTGGATCGTGCGTAAGCATCGGCGATAGCTTCATCAAAGCACGAGGCGATGCCATTTTGAGATACGCCAACACCGATTCGCGCACGAATCCCCTCGGATGTCGCAAGCACGCGATCGTTTGTTCAGGGGTCAGGCTCCAGCGGGTTTGGCGTGCCAGATGAAAGCAGCAGGCTAACGACCAGTCAGATAAAAAGTGGCGCAGATCAAGTAAATGGCGCAGTCGATCGCTCGGAGTCATCGGTTCATAACTCATCAAGTCTGACAGGCTTTGCAGTTTTTCCAGGTCAGAGTTGCGATCGAGCAAGCTCAACAAAGCACGCTTACTGGGAATATCAAGCGTGTTATCCAGAATTTCGAGTCCACGTGCCATGTTGCTGCGCGAAGTCGATTGCAGGTTAAACGCAGCGGCTTTAATAGACCCGATCGGATATAAGAACTTCATCAGCAGAAACAGACGCTCCTCGGCATCAAGCTGTAAGTCGCGCAAGGCACGCCGCAAAAGGTCTGCCTCATCCCCCCAGACTTGCGTCGGTGTCAGATCTAACAAGGCTGCATAGAGCTGCCCGACAAACATCAGCTCTTGATCAATCAGTCGCTCAATGCCACTTCTGCCCAAGCGATCGGCAACGCTATCAGTCCCCAGATCGCGGGGCATCTCGAGCAAAATACGCAGGATGCTACGGCGATCGATACCCCATGCCGTCATCAGGTGTGAAATGAGGGCATCCAGTGCTTCGTGAGTGCCAATTTGCCCGATCGCTCGCCAAGCATGAAGCCGCACCAGATCGGGCTTGTGCGTATCTTCTGCCAGCTCTACGAGCATGGGAATCGCGTCATTTTCCAGCCGCACCAACGCTTGCATCGCAGCTTCTCGCGTGGACTTGTAGTACAACCCACGCAGCAATGATGGATAGAATTCTTCAAGATGGGTGGAGGCGATCGCTTCTAAAAGCGCACACCGCACGCGCAGCGATTCGTCCTGCAAAAGAGCAGGAATATAGAGCCGCAAGGCTTGCAGATAGACAGCTTCTCCTAAGGCTCGGCAGCCCATGACGCGCTCTTTTTCCTGCTTGTGCGTCAGCATAAACCGCAGCGTGTTGGTTGCCTCTGCCTTCTGGGTGGGACTACCCCGCCGCATCATTAATGACGCAGCCGTCCCTCGCACCACCGAATCGACTTCTGGTCGCAGGTAGGGACGCAACTGACGAATATCAGGCTCTTCTTCAGTAATCCAGATGTAGCGCAACGCGACAGCTAATACTTCTGGCGTTGGCGACAGGTCAATTAACGCGCGCACTTGCCCTAAATACGCCGCATTAGGATGTGCCAACATTGCCTCCAGGCTCTTGCGCTGCAATCCAGGCGACAGCTTCGCCAATAGCGGTGCCAGCACCTCGCCTACGTTTTTGTGATCAAGCTGGCTCAAGAGTTCAATACAAGCACCTTTATGAGCATCTGTGCCAGGTTGATCGAGCGCTTCGATGACGGCTCGTTTTAGTTCACGCAGATCCACATCGCCACTGAGCTGTCCCCGTTCAGCGCTCATCACGAGCAGACCGACATATTTACTGCGGAGCAACCAAATCGTAAAAACCCAGACTAATGAGAGGCAGACGATCGCAGGCAGAAGCCAATTTAGCCCTGCGTCACCAAAACTGGTATTACGGCTAAACCAGACCAGCACCAGTAGCGCCAGCCCGGTTGCCCCAGTTGACAAGGGTTCGGCAATGCCTCGCACAACAGACTGAATGCCACTACGAACACTATCAGGAATGGGCTGAAACAGGACGGGACCGAGGCTTGCAAACAGCGTGTAGTGCAGCAATTCGTCGAGAAACTTGAGCGCCACGATGCTGACGAAAAGCCCCGCGACCCAAGCGGTTGGCGCGATCGTCATCGACACTGCCCCTAAAATGCCAATCATGCCCGGTAACAGCATCGCAGTCGCAAACACACCAATGCGTTCAATCACACGACTGGATGCCAACCACTGCATTGCTAGTTCGCAAATGCCCAAAATGGCGCTAAACCAGCCCAAGAAACTCGCGATCGCTGCGTCAGAATTTTGCTGCCCAAGAAACCGGGCGATCGCGCCCTCGTTTCCGTGTAGCTGGAGCTGGCGGAGAAACTGAAAATCGATTAGCAGTAACAGCACCTGCGCCAGAATAAAAAACGTAAAGAGCAGCACGACATAACGCCGCAGCGGACCCTTTAAGTGACGACTCGCAAAGTCAGTCAAGCGATCGGCAGACGATCGCCGCAACGAGTCTGGAAACGCCTGCTGGTAAGACTGACCCAAATAAAAGAGAATGCCTGCTCCGATAATCATCATCAGACAAGCCATCGCAACGACATTTTTCAGCCCTACCCACGTAATCAAAAACGTGAGGGAGAAGCCGCTGATCACATCGGCGACAAGAATGCCACTGCTAATAAGCGGGTAGGTGCGTTTGATCTCGCGAATATTAAAGAGTTGATTCGCTGTAATGGACGTATTGAGATCGTTGAGAACGTAGATTGCCTCTAGCCAGAGCCGCATGAGGAAGATCGTAATGGCAACAACCGTTGCTCCCCAAAGCGACGATCGGTTATCGAGCCCGAACCAAAACAGCAGTAGCGGTACTGCCATCAGCAAGGCAGTGAGCACCAGCACCCGTCGGAGTGGCAACACTTTTTGCAGTTGCGAGTAGACAAAGCCCAGCCCTGAACCAATGCCAGCACTGGCGATGTAAATCCAGGGCAAGCCGTCTTCCGCTTTGTATTCTTGGAGAAACAGCGCCACCGTGCTCGCCTCAAACCACACCAGCCCGATCGAGGTGATGGTGTAGAACGCAAACATCAAAAACGTGCGTTCACTTTCCTCTGGGCGAAGATTGACCCACCGCAGAAATTTCTGCCTCACCCCATCATCGATTAACCATTGGCTCTTGAGTTCCATGCCACGCTTGCGTCCTGTATGCATTGCCGACCCGCGATCGGGGCTTCACTCAAACGATCGCCCACCGATCGCTACCCTCTCTATTTTGCCGTCGCTCACGTGCCATCTCAATTGAGCACATCTTTAATCATTAGGCTTGTCTCGAACTTAAGAGTGCCCCGAATGGCTTTCATTGTAGAGAGACATGGGCAGTTCATCGCAAAAAGTTCGGTAAACTGAGCGATCGTCACAGCGTTTAGGACATGGGGATCAAAGGGGGTGTGGGGGCGTTGCCCCCAGCCAAGGGTTCCACCGTTCGACTGAGCGCTCACGCCGAAGCCTCTGCACCCCGTCCAAACCCATCTGTCTCTTGCTGCAACTGAGCGATCGCGTTAAAAAGACACCCCAGCCATGACCGGAGTGTCTACCCATGAACGGCAAAGCTAACCAACGCTGTCCATTATTTCTTCGGAGCCAGGAGCATCATCATATTGCGACCTTCGCGCTTGGGTGCCTGCTGCACTTCTCCAAGCTCCTGCAAATCGCCCGCCATGCGCTTCAGCAAATCTTCGGCAATATCGCTGTGCTGAATTTCGCGTCCCCGGAACATAATCGTTGCTTTCACCTTGTCGCCGTCTTTCAAGAACCGCTTTGCCTGACTGATGCGCACGTTGTAGTCGTGTTCCTCAATCTTGTAGCGCATCTTGACTTCTTTTACGTCGACGGTATGCTGCTTCTTCTTCGCCTCACGCGCTTTTTTCTCTTGCTCAAACTTAAACTTACCGTAGTCCATGATTCGGCAGACAGGCGGATCAGCTTTGTCGCTGACCAGAACCAGATCCAAGTCCTTTTCTTCAGCGATCTGCATGGCATCGCGAGGAACCATAATCCCTAGCTGCGCGCCATCTGAATCAATCACCCGAATCTTTGGAAAGCGAATCCGTTCGTTAATAGCTGGTAAATCGCGGTTTGGTCTTCTCTCAATTCTTTCAATCACAGGCATTTAAGGTTTAGCAAAGTAAGGGTTGACAACGGGAAGTCAGTCTTCAAGCGTGGACTGGATGGCGTGTCGTCAATCGTCAGAACACAGATAGTATGAGTGACCAACTGTGAAGTGAATGCGGACTGGCATACCTGCTATTCTACTCAGTCCGCTGAAAATTCTGCCTAATTGTTACGTAAGTTCCAAGTTGGTCTAGTTGGCAGCAGCTTAAACCACTGCGTCAACGGCTAACAATAACGGCTGACATCCTGACTACATTCGTCAGCGAGGTAGCAGAGCGCTCGGAACCGTAGTGCAACCACCTGTTCGTAAAAGGGGTTGAGCTTGCACAGGGGTGGAATGGCGCATAGGGTACGATCGAAAAGCTTAATCGTTCGTTCAAAGGGACAGCGAGCCGGGATCATTTGACAGAGAAGGTTTGCTGTCTTGGCATCGCGGATTTCGATCGTGTCAAGCCATTGACGAAGCGGATGAAGGGGCGCAAACCGTTTGCGCGATGGGCTGAGTTGCGCTGCCGTCACATCAATGGAGCTTTCTTGAGCAGTCCAAACGATTTGCTTGGCATCTGAACTAGAAACTGTAGCGTGAGTTTTCATTTCTTGCTCTCCGGCATGAGGGTGAGAGTGTGAGGAGTGGAAATTTTCTGGCGATCGCTTAGTAATTAGTGCGGACGGGTCTCTAGATTGGGTCGAAGGTGGAGCGAATCGGGATGTCTGTAGTGTTGTGATTAGTTCTTGACTGCGACAAGCCTATGCTGACCGTATTTGAAGAAAGATTAATGGGCAAGATTACTGAAGTTCTGTTGCTTCGTTTTTGAATTTCAGGGACTTTACCCAGGAAAGGCTTGAAAACAGCGTTAGGAGAGAGGCAAAGACTTTTCTCGCTCTGCTTCCTTTCTAGCTCTGTCTATGCTTAAACCTGTAATGATCTGTGACACTTATGGCGTTTTCACAAGTGGCAATAGAGAATAGCGCTACACGTTTGTTTTAATTCGTCTACCTTCGGAACGTTATGCGTCTTTCCCACCGTCCGCCGTCACCTGAAACTGAAACGCGAACCCGCATCTTAAAGTCGGCGCTGCGGTTGTTTGCAAAATTGGGTTATGACGGCACAACAACCCGTGAGCTGGCTGAGTCAGCAGGGATCGCAGAAGGCACGCTGTTTCGCTATTTCCCAAACAAAAAGGCGATTTTGATTGAGGTGGCAACGCAGGGATGGGTTGAGATCCTCACGGATTTGCTGACGGAATTGAGCGAGATGGGCAGCTACAAGGCAGTCGCTCAAGTGATGCGGCGACGAATGCTGAACCTGCACAAAAATGCTGACATGCTCAAGGTGTGCTTTATGGAGGCGCAGTTTCACCCAGAGTTGCGCGATCGCATCCAGCTTGAAGTCATTAACAAGATGACGGATGTGGCAGAGGTCTTTTTCCAATCAGCGATGGATCAAGGGATTTATCGACGCATGAATCCCAAAATTGTGGCGCGGGTATTCTTGGGCATGTTTGCGGTCGCGGGGTTCAGTCAGGACACAGTTATGGGAGAGGGTTCATCGCCTGCGGAGATGCAAGAAATGGCAGAGGGGCTGGCGGACATTTTTTTGAATGGCGTTTTGGTGAAGGATGATGGATGAGAGAGGAACGTTTTGAGTTTTGAGTTTTGAGTTTTGAGTTTTGAACTGAGCCATTAGCGTTCACTGCTGCCTCTGTTTCCCTTCCGATGAGTTATTACCGTCAACAGCCTGATATGTTTGCGATCGCCGACCTTCACACATTACGTGGAGAAATTTTGGCATGTCCGTATTTTGCAGTGAACAATCTGAACCGCGATTTTGTGGGCACGAAGGGCTTTTCAGTTGTGTTTCAGCGCACTGGTTTGAGCATGGTGCAGCAGCAGTTTCCCTTTTTTGCGCCCTATCTTGATCGTGCCCTACAGCCGCACTGCAATGCGTTTTATCTGAATCCGCTGCTGCTGAAGGAGGGTTCACGGGTTGATCCCCATATTGATCGATCGCTGCGGTCGTACTGCAAGACGGTGGAGCCACCCGCGATCGTCAGCGTCCTTTACATTCAAGTGCCGCCTGACCTACAAGGTGGGGAACTGGTGCTAAGAAACCATCGGCAACAGGTGGGGCAGATTAAGCCAACGTTCAATACACTGCTGCACTTTCAAGGTGATTTGACTCATTCTGTGAATCCTGTTAAAGCCAACGGCACACGCTTAAGCCTGGTTTGTGAGCAATACAATTTGAGTGCGGCTGAGTTGCAGGATATTCCTGAGTTTACGATCGAATCGAGAGCTGCGAAGCCCAAACGGGTAGCAGCGAGACGATGACACAATTGAAGGGTGGGCTTGTACAGAAACCGGGTTTCTCCACGCCGTAGACTGTTTGAGCATCCAGGCTACATCCAGAAACCAGGTTTCTCTATTTTTTGCGAGTTTAACCCTATGCAAACGCTCGATCGCACTGCTTCTCTCATTGATGCCTTAAAAGCCCGACGGCTTAGACTGGCAGCATTAGTCGATTTTCCTGTACTCCTGTGGTCGGGGCAAAGCAGTCCGCGCAATTTTCGAGCCAATAAGTTTCCGTTTCGAGCCAGCAGCCACTTTCTTTACTTCGCAGGGTTGCCGCTGGAGGATGCAGTCATGCGGCTAGAAAGTGGCAAACTGACGCTGTTTATGGATGAGGCGAGTCCAGCGAGTGCGCTGTGGCATGGGGAAACACCCAAGCGGGAAGAGATTGCAGCCGCGATCGGTGCAATCGAAGCATATCCGCTCTCAGAACTGAAACCAGAAAAATTTGATCAGGGTGAGGTCTGGGGGGTAACCCCTTCAAAATGGGCAACAGGAGCAGCAACTATCGGTGTGCAAAATGGTCAAACCCGTGCCGACCAGAGCATCACGTTTCAGCGCAGCATTCTTCTTGATGTTAAACAGATTGAAGGTATCGATCTGGAACTGGCAGGGGCGATCGTCTCCTTGCGAATGATCCACGATGAACTCGCGCTGGCAGAACTACGAAAGGCGATCGCTGTCAGCATCACCGCCCACAAAGCAGGCATGGCAGCAACACGTAGTGCTGGCATTGAGGCAGAGATACGAGCTGCGATGGAGCGTGTCATCATTGCGAACGGGATGACCTGCGCCTACAGCAGTATCGTTACCGTGCATGGCGAAGTGCTGCACAACGACCAATACAATCACCTCATTAAGCCAGGGGATCTATTGCTGGCAGACGTGGGCGCAGAGGCAGCGTCTGGTTGGGCATCAGATATCACCCGTACTTGGGCAGTGTCTGGTAAATTTTCGCCGACGCAGCGATCGCTGTACGATGTCGTGCTAGCGGCGCATGATGCTTGCATTGCTGCCATTCGTCCCGGTGTGGAGTATCGAGAACTGCACCTCTTAGCAGCACGGATGATCGCGGCAGGCTTAGTAGACTTAGGCATTCTGCGTGGACAGGTGGACGATCTGGTGGCTCAGGATGCTCATGCGCTGTTCTTTCCACATGGCGTTGGGCATTTGCTGGGTTTAGATGTACACGATATGGAAGATTTGGGCGATCTGGCAGGGTATGAAACTGGGCGAGTCAGGAGCAATCGCTTTGGGTTGAACTACCTGAGGCTCGATCGACCGTTGCAAGCGGGTATGGTAGTCACGATCGAACCAGGTTTCTATCAAGTGCCTGCTATTTTGCAAGACCCAGAGCGTCGATCGCGCTATCGCGCTGTCGTAAACTGGGATCGTCTCGCTCAGTTCGCGGACGTGCGCGGCATTCGCATTGAAGATGATGTGTTGGTGACAGAAACAGGAGCAGAGGTGCTGACTGCGGCACTGCCGACGAAAGCAGAGGATGTTGAGCAGTTGGTTCAGAATTAAGCAACCTGTTTCTTGCTCAGTTCAAACTGTTCTAGACGCTGCACTCATACCCGTTAGAGCAAGTGAGGGATTGTTAACATCGTTGGCGATCGTGTTCTTCCTTATTCTTCTGTCCCTATCGTGTTCTGAACACCTTGCCTGATTAACGCATTCTGTAGCTTGAGAAAGAGGACTTGTGAGGGAATTACCACTAATATTGGTTGAATATTGCCGAAAATCCATAGGGAATCACGGAACATGGCTAATTTTGTAGACAAGATTGAGCGGTCTAACACGAATCCTAACGATCCTAGAAATCGCGAAGTTGTCCATGCTGCTTGGGATGATCCTCAAATTGGGAACCTTGCCACTCCAATCAACGCGTCTGGTATTTCGCGCGCTTTTATTAACAACTTGCCAGCCTATCGTCAAGGTTTATCGCCGTTGCGCCGTGGTATTGAAGTGGGTTTAGCGCATGGCTACTGGCTACTGGGTCCCTTCATCACGTTTAACCCGCTGCGGGATACAGAAGTTGGCTCAATCACGGGCTTACTCGGTGCCGTTGGCACGCTTTTAATCGCCACGCTGAGCCTCTCGCTCTATGCCGCTAGTAATCCTCCCGGTCCGATCGCGACCGTTACTGTCCCCAGTCCACCACAATCGTTGAACACGTCGGAAGGCTGGAACGAATACGCCACTGGCTTTTTTCTCGGTGGCGTTGGCGGCGCTGTGTTTGCCTACGGCTTACTGACGAACATTGCCTTATTCCAAAAGTACTTGAGTTTTGTCGCTCAATAGCGCCACGCTTCATGTTCATTCTGTGAAGAAAACCCAGAGCAGCACTGCCCTGGGTTTTTCTTCTTTAAAGAAGTACTTCAAGATGCTTACAATGCCACGCTCAGAGAGTATTTAGGTAGAGTGACTGAATTGAACAGGTCTCATCTAGCTTCTAGTGAGCAATGAGGGGTATGAGCGATCGCCCACCTTCACGCTTTAAACTGCTCCTGAAGACTGTTTTAGCAGCAGCGCTTAGAGCAAAAGAGGTGAAAGAAGGTGCGGATCATCTGTTGCTTCACCATTGCTTGCCGCTACTGTTAGCCCTCAAAGCTCTTTATCCCTTTTAGCTATGACACGGATCTTGCTTACAGGTATCACCGGACAGGTTGGTCAGGAACTTCAGCAAACGCTAGCTCCCTTGGGAGAGGTTGTCAGCGTCGGGCGCGATCGCGTCGATTTCTCTCAACCGGATGCTGTACAAGCAATGATGGAGTCGGTCAAACCGGCGATCGTCGTTAACTCGGCTGCATACACCGCTGTCGATAAAGCCGAAAGTGAACCAGACCTCGCCAAACTGGTCAATGCAGTTTCGCCCGGAGTCCTAGCCAAAGCAGCCAAGAGCATCGACGCGGGACTGATTCACATTTCTACAGATTATGTGTTCGACGGCACACACAGTTCGCCCTATCTAGAAACAGATGCGACGAACCCGTTGGGTATCTATGGTTCTACAAAGCTGGCAGGTGAAGAAGCGGTGCGTGCTGAGTGCGATCGTCACTTCATCATGCGTACTGCCTGGGTTTACGGCGCAAAGGGCAAAGGCAACTTCGTTAAAACCATGCTGCGGTTGGGAGCAGACCGGGAAGAACTGCGAGTCGTGACCGATCAAATTGGTGCGCCGACTTGGGCAAAAGATCTGGCAGGGGCGATCGCTCAACTTGCCCCCCAACTCTCACTCGGCACCGCAGGCACCTATCACTACACCAACAGCGGTGTGTGTAGCTGGTACGACTTTGCGATCGCCATCTTTGAAGAGGCACACCAACTCGGCTTCCCCCTCAAAATCCAGCGCGTCATCCCCATCACTACGCCCGAATACCCTACCCCCACCAAACGTCCCGCTTTCTCTGTCCTCTCTCTGAAAAAAGTCTCGACGCTGCTAGGCACTCATCCTCCCTACTGGCGAGAAAGCTTACGGGAGATGCTAACAGAGTTGAAGGAAGCCGCTAATTAAGTGTTTAGTCCATTTCAGTTTGACATCTCACATCTCATTGCTTTCACTAATAACAAAGTAGAGATAATTAAAGACCAATTTTCACTTATTTGAAAAAGTGGAGTTGGAGGCTGTCTCCGGGGGCTGTATTGATAGGTACTCAGTCATAACCCAGCCTCCGCTTGTAAGCTGAGACCAGTTTGTTCCTCCAAAATATACTGTAGCTCCCGTGAGATTAACTTTTGCTCCATAGGGTAGACCTCCAATGACAGCACCCAAAAGGTTTGTCACGAACTTTTAAGCCATTTTCAGCAGTGACATATGTTTGTGAGCAACCTTTGCTAAAAAGTTCACCTTCAGGCATAGTGGCACCACAAAAGTTCGCTTTTGTCTGATCCGTCTGTCCTAAAGTAGCTTGTATTAAAAAAGCTTTGCTGAAATCAGCTTTTTCCAATTTTGCGTCTGTAAAGTCTGCCCTAAATAATTTGGCACCGATTAGTTTTGCACCTCTCAAATCAGCCCCTGCTAAATTAGCACTACCTAGGTTCATATCGCTTAGATCAGAAGTGTTGAAAGATAGCTCAACATAGAAAAAATGAGGGCAGAATGTAGTATTCTGCCCCTAGAAATCAAAAAACAATGACTGATGATAGCCTCATTCCCTACGCTTGTCAAAACGCTCTTAAAACAACTTTCGCCGTGTGACTACCCCGTTTTGAACTCACGGCTCTTCTTTGAAATCTGGCTCACCTTTGTGCTAGATAAGAGTCTAGCGAGCATGAGAGACTTGTTTTACCGCCTCAATCATGCGGGTGTTTCAGTCGATATGTCCACCTTTTCTAAAGCTTGTAAAACGCGACAAGACCAACACTTTTGTCGTCTCTATGTTGAATTAATGGCACGGCTAAAACGTAAGAATTCAGCCACAGCACAGATGTTAATTCCGCTTGATTCAACCGTGATTACGCTCACGAGTAAACTCTTTTGGGCACAAAAGTATCACCAGGTTAAACTGTTGAACGGCATCAATTTAACGCAAAGAAATCCGACTGAGTGCCTGATTCACTTTGGGCAGGGACATGATGCACTTTTCGCTGATGCGGTGTTGAGTATGATACCCGAAAACGGCATTGGCATTATGGATCGGGGCTTTGCTGGCTGGTCTTTGCTGGACCAAATGAGTCAGACTAAGACCTTGTTTGTGGTGCGAATCAAGAACAATATGAAAACCGAACTTGACCATCAACGGTATCGCGTGGTTTGGTTTTGTGACTTAGAAAGCCGTACTGAATTTCGCCTTGCCACCAACGTTGAGAGCATGACGAATGAAGAAGTGAGCGAAACTTATCGCAAGCGCTGGCAAATCGAGGTGCTTTGGAAGTTCTTAAAGATGCATCTCAAACTCGATCAATTGATCACTAAAAATATTAATGGTGTGAGCATACAAATTTACATGGTTTTGATTGCGTATTTAATTCTAGAGTTAATGGAAATTCCAGCGTTTTATGGACACCAATTGTTGGATAAATTGCGTTATCTGCAATTAGAATTGAGCCGTCGCTGCTCGATCATTCACTGGAGCTATGATCTGCTGCCGGAGACACTTGTGTAATCTTATATGAAGTTTTATGTCTGGATTCAACACTTCTGGTATGCGAGCTTGCAAATCTTCCAGGAGGAGCAGGCGGAGATCATCGAGCCGTCACACGTATTCTTTTGCTTTTGCATAGTGCTATCCAACCCCAAAATAGAACTGAGCGATCGCAGGGATACTGAGTCGCGGAGTTTGCAAGTGGGCGATCGCGACAGGTTCATTTTCAATCCAGACACGCACTTGCATTTGGTTGGCATAGCTACACAGATCGGAGGTTGATGACTCTAAGAGAACCCCATATAAAGAATGATCCTGTCGTGCTGAACGAAGCGCCAGCGTAGTGAAGCATCCCAATTCATCGCGAACCTAGAGATTCTTCGCTTCACGATGTTCCGCTCAGAATGACAATGGATCATTTATTTCTTGGCTCTCTCTAATACTTCAAAGACACTAATGGGAAGTGCAGTCGCTCGTTCACGTCGTTCGGGTTATGTTTGCTGATAGTCCGCAATCATCTGGATGAGCAAAACACTGATGCAGCGTTTTCTTTGTTCTGCGTCCTGTTGATTGAGTGCGAGGTTAGTCATCTAGGGCATTAGTGGTAGAACAATAAACGGTAATGATTTCATCAATTAAAGGAATGCCGTTCATGCAGCAAGTCGGCAAACGTGAATCAAACGGCGAATCCCTCATAAACCTGTACGAGCGTAACAACTTCATCAAAGGAAAGCCATTTACCATCAATGATTCAACCATCACTCACAATGCGTCCTTCCAGACTATCTCTTGTCATATACCATCGACTATCGTGCTCCCGATACAAGTAGTGAGTCGATACGATCGCCTGATTAACAGTTCTCAGCCAACCGCGACAACGACCAAGCACCCATGCAAGAGATAGAGAAAACGATCCACAATTAAGCGGTCATTGCTGTAGATGCAGTCTTTCACCAGATCACCTCTATCTACCCTCAGGAGGAAAGTTGCAAGAGTGTTTTTGACCAGTTGATTCAGGTTAAGACTGGCTTTAACTGAAAAGTCGGAGGGGTAGAGAAAGACATATAGCATTAATCCTAAAAAGGACTCAACTGTAGATCCCAAACATCGATTGTTCCAGGGTGACTGTCAAAAGCGATTGCCAATTGCCTTCCGATTTTGGCTGAATGTGATCGCTCTCATCTCACCTGTATACCCCTCAAGCGTACAAATCCACTCATTAGTGTCCAACCACACAAGCAAGGCTTCAATCTTCTGATACCTCGAAGCACGCAAACAAACAGCACGACAAGAACATACGTACTTAAGGTGCCTAAATCTATTGTTTACTCACGATGGATACTTTTTTGCTTGTACTGCAAGCTTGCAGTACAAGC